>NZ_LOSO01000005.1:0-2385 GCF_001595495.1 Microbacterium sp. CH1
AGAAACGCCCGCCAGCGCGTCCAACGCACGTCGGCAAACCGCCCGTGTCCCCGGCGGAACCGGGCCAGGAACTTGACCGCGGCGTCGCGTGGGCTGAGCAGTCGAGTGCCGATCTCGAGTCCTGGGCAGCCGCCGTGCCAGTAGGTCGGTGCGGATGTCATGGGGCTTACTGCGGCAGGGGCTCGAGGAGCTCGGGACCGTTGGCACGGATGCCGAACGGGGCGACGGCGTCGAACTCGAGGCCGGATGCCTCGGCGACGCCGGCGTGCACGGCCTCGTCGACGAGGCCCTGGTCGCCGACGAGGGACGGATCGAGCCAGTGCAGCCACATGTGCTCGGGGAGGATGACGGGGTTGCGATCGTGGATGCCAGCGAGGGTCTGCACGGCATCCGATGTGACGATGGTCGCGGTGAGCACCCAGCGGTCGGGGTCGTCGTCAGGCTTGGTGCGGTCGGGCCACCAGGAGTAGAGACCGGCGAGGCCGAGGAGCTCGCTGTGCGGGTCGTGGATGAACCAGGGCTGCTTGGAGCCCTTCTCCCCCGTCCACTCGTAGAATCCGCGAGCGAGGATGATCGCTCGTTGGGTCTGCAGCGGCTTACGCCAGGTGCTCTTGCTGGTCAGCGTCTCGGCGCGGGCGTTGAACGTCGGGTACTTGAGCTTGAGGGTGTCGCTCCATGCCGGCACGAGGGACCAGTGCGCCTGCTCGAAGCGGAGCTCGCCGGTTTTCGCGGAGTCGATGAGCATGGGGATCCGCTGTGTCGGTGCGATGTTGTAGTTGGCTTCCCAGTCGGCGCGCCAGTCCTCGGGCTTGCGGCCGGTGCGCGTGACGAAATCGGTGATCTCTTCGTTCACCCTACCGGTGCAGAGATTTATTTGGTTGCGCATTGTTCGCCCAGCCTGCGGGTTGAAATGGTTGAAGCAACTCAGATGCTTGACGACATCAGGCTGGTCGCCAAGCATCTGAGTTGGTCTGCTCACCGGACAGTTAGTACTCGCAGGTGATACTCGTGAATCAGATCCAGTCGCACGGGACCACGAAGTTCTGCGAGTCGACGATCGGACCGAACTGGACGCTTCGCACCATGGGGTAGGCGATCATGTCATATCGCCGCTCGTTGGAGTTCGCACAAGTGTGGAACTGGGAGACGCTCTTGACCATGTCGTAGGCGGATCCGGGGGCGCTTGCGCTACCAGTCTCTTCCTGCCAGCAGAACGGACCGGTACACCCGTCCCGAAGGACGATTTTCAGGCTGTGCACGTAGACGTTGTTGGTCCCCGAGCAGTAGTTGCTCCCACCCCAATAGAGCTGCCCATTGAGTTTCGCGATGTCGACGAAGTTCCCGGCACAGTAGGTGCCCGAAGACCATTGTGCTGCTACGTCTCCCTTGGGGCCCTTCACCTTGTCGGGCAGAGTGTAGACGTAGTCGCCATCTTCGTAGAAGTAGAAGGTGGCGCCCTGCTTGTCCTTCTCGACTGAGACGACTTGCCCTTCGAGTCCGATGGCCGCGAGTTCGGTGGGATTGATGGGTGGCTGGGGTGCATCCGGGCCTGAGTGGATGATCTCGCCACCGAGGACGTGCAGCGCTCTGGCGCCGTTCGTCGGCTCCGTCCCCGGTGTCGGTGCTGGTGAATCCGTCGCGGGCGGTGCGGGTGGCGCCTCAGCTGTCGCCGCTAGGGGCGTCGCTGACAACAAGCCAACAATCCCGAGCGCGGCGATGACTTTGTGAATGGTACGCATTTGTTCTCCGATCGATATGTGCATAAGGTCCCCCGCGACTGGATACTGCCCACCCGGTAACGTGAGGCCTTCCTCCCCGTGGGTGGTATGCTCGCACATCACCTCTTCGGAAGGCGACAGATGAGTGAAGAATCATCCGCAGGCCGAGCGCTCCGTTTCATGCGTGAACGATCCGTGCGCTCGTTACGGGACGCGTTAGTCGCCGCCCGTGACGTGGATGCGTTGATCGCTCAGGCGGCCGCGACGGGGCTCACTTCTCATGAGATCGCCGAGGTCTTGTCAGTGACACTTGACGTCGCGCAACGCCTCGAAGCCGGTCAGTTCACTTTCGCCGAGTTCCTTGTTCGCAGTGCGGAGGCCAACGGTTTCCGCACCGATGACGAGCGCCCGACCCGCCGCGCTTCCTTTGACGCGAGCCGCGTCGATCCCGGAAAGCCATAGAGGGATGAGGGTCTGCTGCGCCGGTGGGTTGCGTCGGCGGCGATGCCCACGACATCATGTTGGTCGGCATGGCAGCTCGAGCGTCAACGGCAGTCGACGTGCTCCATCACCTTAGGACGCTCGCCGCGGTCAAGTTCCTGGCCCGGTTCCGCCGGGGACACGGGCGGTTTGCCGACGTGCGTTGGACGCGCTGGCGGGCGTTTCT
>NZ_LOSO01000006.1:0-10970 GCF_001595495.1 Microbacterium sp. CH1
GGCAGGCCCGTCCACTGACTCCGGACGCCCTCACCGGTGCAATCCCGACGGCCGGTCCCGCGCGCCCGCGGTGGTGGACGGCGCGATAACGCTGCACCCGAGCGCCCCGCCGAGACGATCCGGCGGGGCGCTCCCGTGTCCACCCCCCGGCCCGTCAAATGTCCGACCCCCCCTACCACTGTTGTGCGTGTCAGATACACAACATGGCGCGAGCCGTTAGGCGCGGGCGGCGTGTGCCGGCATGCCGGACCGCCCCACCAGGGGCGAACGGCCGGCTTCGCCGACGCGATGACGCGCCGGCCGCGAGCGGGCGGATTTGCTCAGCGCGCCTGGAGGAGGCGCGCTTTCAGACGCTCTCCCCGCGCCTGGCGTTGGCTCTCCAGATCTCCCAGGCCCTCGTGAGCTGCCCGTTGTTGGATTCCGCGGCCGCGGCGCCCTCTTCTGCGGTGAGGGCGGTGTAGCCGCCGAGCTGACCGGCCGTCACCTGTGCTCGGGCGTTGAGGTCCGCGTAGACCGCGCGGGCGACCGCCTGCGGGATCGAGTCGCCCACGGCGACGAATCCGTGTCCTCGCATGAGTGCGACCGCCGCGCCCCCGAGGGTCGCAGCAAGGTCCGCGCCGAGCGAACCGCTGCGGATCAGCAGGTCGCTGGAGGACCCGACGCTGTCACGGATCTCGAAGACCGGGACCGCTTCGCCGAGGAAGCCCGCCATGTGCCACACCGCCTGCAGAGGCGTCCTGGAGATGCTGAAGGGCACCATCGACGCGGAGTGGCTGTGGACAACGGCCTGGACATCGGCGCGTGCCCGGTAGATCTCGCCGTGGATGAATCGTTCGAGATAGCTCGGTCTGTCGTCCGCGGTCGTCCCGTCCAATCCGATCACCTGAATGTCGTCGGGCGTGACGAGGCCGGGGGCCAGGTTTCTGGAGATGAGGAACCTGCTCGGGTCGTCGGGGTCACGGACGCTCACGTGGCCGAAAGCATCGAGGATGCCGTGGCGGACGAGAATGCGATTCGCATCGACGAGATCCTCTCGAACCCCTAGTCGATCACCAGTTGACATCCTTCATCGCTCCCTACTGCAGACGTACGTGTCGCTGTCAGCCCGAACACGCGGCTCACTCACCGTATACGGCGCTGTCACTCCTGCTCGACATCTCACGCGAACGCCTGCCCGAAGACCCGGACATCGCCCATCGCAGACGCGACCTGGATCAGCGTCGGCCCATCCTCGGCGAACGCGGCGGCGAACGCGCTCTCGAGCTCCTCCGGGTTGGACGCCCGCCAAGACTTCAGTCCCAGGCTTCGGGCGTACGATGCGTGGTCGATCGGGGGCCGGAAGGTCCAGCGCATCGCATCCTCTGCGCCGGGCTCTCCGAGCGAGCTGCCCATCGCTCCCGTCACGGTCGCGACGTCCCGCCAGCCCCCGTTGTCGAGGACGAGGTAGACGACCGGAACGTCGTACGCGGCAGCGGTGTGGATCGCTGTGGAGTTGAACATGAACCCGCCATCGCCGAGGACGGCGATCACTCGACGATCGGGACGAGCCATCTGGATGCCGACCGCCGCCGGCGCGCCCCAACCCTGAGCACTCGCCTTCCCCGAGAGGCCGAAATACGTCCACGGTGCGCCATAGTCGACGAGTGTGTCGATGAAGCCCTCCGCGGATCCGCACTGGTTGACGACGATCGTCTCGGAGCCGCCGAGGCGATGGATGAGGTCCGCGATGTGGGCCGCCGATACCGCGCCATCAGCCTCGCCGAGCAGGCGCGACCGCAAGGCTTCGCGGCCCGCTTCCCAGCGCTCTCTGAGCCCTCGCACCCGCCCGCCCGAGCTCACGGGTACCGCTCCGCCTTCAGCGAGGCGATCGGCGACCGCATCGAGCAGGCGCCCGGGGTGGCTGAGGATGCCGACCTGACCTGCGTACTGCCGGCGCAGAGCGAGCGGGTCCACGGTGACCTGCACCACGAGGCTGTCACCGAAATCCGGCAGGGGCATCGCCAGCCCCTCGGTGAGCTCGGCGCCGAGGAGGACGACGACGTCTGCGCCCTCCAGTGCAGGGCTCGATGCGGTCAGCTTGCCGACGTACCTCGGATTGGTGTTCGGGAAGGCGAGGTCGGCGCCCTTGATCTCCCCGAGCACGGACGCGTCCACCAGGTCGGAGAGCCTTTCCAGCGCGGCAATCGCACCGTACCGCGCGACCTCTGTCCCCACCACGATGACCGGACTGGCCGCCGTCCTGAGAATCTGGGCGAGACGCTCTACCGCATCCGGATCGAGCGCCTCATGCAGATACTCGGTCACCGGTCCCGGGGTGAACTCGATCTCCTCTTCCAGAAAGTCCATCGGAATGCCGAGGTGCACCGGACCGTAGGGAGGGGTGGAAGCGATCTGGAACGCTCGCTCGAGGAACTCCGGAAGCCGCTCCGCCCGGGGGATCTCAGCCGACCACTTCGTGTACTGCTGTGTCGCCTCTGTGATGGCCCGGGGAACGTTTTCGGCGCCCAGGCATCCCTGCAGGCGGCCTTCGCCTCGACGGGGTTTGCCCGAGGCTGACGGGAACAGCGCCTCCCAGCACCGCCGGCATGGATCGCGCCGCGCTTGCTGCGACGACGTACAGCGCGCAGCGCTGCCCCCCTACGAGAGCAGAACGGTCACGGTCTTCGTCTCGGTGTACGAGATCAGTTCGTCGAGGGACTCCTCGCGGCCGATCCCCGAAGCCTTCACCCCTCCGAACGGCAGTCCCCAGAAGTGCCGGCTGCCACTGTTGACGAGGATGTAGCCGGCCTCGATCTGCCGGGCGACGACGTGGGCGCGCGTGACGTCGCGCGTCCAGATGCTCGAGGTGAGCCCGTACTGGACGCCGTTGGCGATCCGTACGGCCTCCTCGTCGGCGTCGAAGGTGGTGACGGAGAGGACGGGGCCGAAGATCTCGTTCTGCTCGACGAACGACCCGGGGCTGACACCGGTGAGCAGCGTCGGCTCGACGAACCACCCCTCATCGAGGCCGGCGGGACGGCCGCCGCCCGTCGCCACGGTGGCACCCGCCTTCCTGCCTTCGGCGATGGCGCTGATGGACTTCTGGAACTGTGCCTCCGACACGAGCGGGCCCATGTCCACGGACGGGTCCAGCGGGTCTCCCACCCGGATCGCGGCCATGCGCTCGGCGACCCGGCCGATCACTTCGTCGGCCACCGAGGAGTGCACGAGCAGGCGGCTCGTCGAGCCGCAGCTCTGTCCGGCGACCCACGTGAAGTTCATACCCGCGACGGCACCGGCCGCAGCCGCCTCCAAATCGGCGTCGGCGAAGACGATCTGAGCGTTCTTTCCGCCCAGTTCGAGCGACACGTGCTTGACTCCGGTCTCGGCTGCATCCCGCTGGATCGATTGCCCCGTCGCGGTGGACCCGATGAAACCGATCCGGCGGACCTCGGGATGACGCACCAGCGCGCGTCCGGTCACCGCGCCGCGACCGCTGACGGTGATCAACAGATTGTCCGGGAGGATCCCGACCGCGAGCTCGGCCAGGCGCAACGAAGACAGCGGCGTCTGGTCCGGGGCCTTGAGGACCACGGCGTTGCCGGCGACGAGGGGCGCGGCGACCTTCGCCGCCGCGAAGAAGAAGGGATGGTTGAACGCACCGATACGCGCGACCACTCCGTAGGGCACCTGCATGGTGTAGTGGAGGTTCGTGCTCACCGGAATCGTCCGGCCACCGAGGTCGAGCGCCATGTCGGCGAAGATCTCCATGAGTTCCGCCGCCGCGTCCACATCGCCCCTCATCATCGAGAGGGTGAACCCGCCGTCCAGTGCGTCGAGAGTGGCGAGCTCCTCACGGTGCTCTCGGATCGTCGCAGCGAGTTGCCGGATCACGGCGGCCCGGGCTCGGGGCGGCATCGCGCCCCAGGCCGGCTGCGCAGCCTGCGCCGCCGCCACCGCGCGCCCGACCTCCTCCTCGGAGAGGTCGGGGGCGGAGGTCAGGGGACGCCCGGTCGTGGGGTTCTCGACCTCGTAGCGCGCGGCACTGGCCCACGGCTTGCCATCGAGAGTGACGGTCCATTCCCGGTCTGCGACATCGGTCGACGGGCTCATCATTGACTCCTCGTTTCCAGCAGAAGCGGTTTCTGTGTTCCAGAGGAGCATGCCCACCCTCTGGGACGGGAGGATGGTCCTCGCAGCCGCGACGCATCGCCTCCTCCTCCGAGCGCGGCCGCGAAGGCCTTCCTCGGGCCCACTTGACGTAAGGCGCGCGTGTGTGGCAGAATCAATTTCTGCACATCAGAAACTATGCCTCGGCCCGCTTCGACGTGCGACGTCGGAGCGGTGTCGAAGCATTACACTACGGATAGGCGCGACGATGAGCACTTCCAGCATGACGATCTACGACGAGATCCGTCGCGGAATGATACCGGCGTACATCTACAACGACGCGGAGATCTTCGCGCGCGAACGAAAGAACCTTTTCAGCCGCGCCTGGCTGTTCGTGGGCCACGAGTCCGAGATTCCTCAGGCCGGCGACTACGTCGTCCGGCGAATACTCGACGACTCGTTCATCATCGTCCGCGACGAGAAGGGTGAGATCCGCGCCCACTTCAACATGTGCCTGCATCGCGGCATGCAGGTCTGCCGGGCCGAGATGGGGAACGCCTCGCACTTCCGCTGCCCGTACCACGGGTGGTCCTACCGCAACGACGGACGCATCGTCGGACTCCCCTTCCACGAGGAGGCCTACGGCGGCGAGGCCGGGTTCAGCCGCAAGGGCGCACGGCTCCTGCCGGCGCCGAACCTCGGTATGTACAACGGCCTGATCTTCATCAGCATGGACCCGGATGCGCCGAGCCTCGAGGACTACATCGGCGACTTCAAGTTCTATCTCGACTACTACACCCGGCAGAGCCCCAGCGGCATCGAGCTCCGGGGCCCGCAGCGGTGGCGCGTCAAGGCGAACTGGAAGATCGGCGCCGAGAACTTCGCCGGCGACATGTACCACACGCCCCAGACGCACACCTCGGTCGTCGAGATCGGGCTGTTCCGCGAGCCGAAGGCCGAGAAGCGCAAGGACGGCAACACATACTGGGCCGGCAACGGAGGCGGCACGACCTACAAGCTCCCGCCGGGCACGCTCGAGGAGCGGCTGCGGTACGTCGGCTACCCGGACGAGATGGTCGAGCGGATGAAGGCGACCTGGTCTCAGGAGCAGCTCGATGTCATCGGCCGCGACGGGTTCATGATCTCCGCGGCCTCGCTCTTCCCGAACATGTCCTTCGTCCACAACTGGCCCAAGGTTGAGGAGGGTTCGGACGAGGACGTGCTCCCGTTCATCTCCATCCGGACGTGGCTTCCGATCAGCGAGGACGAGACCGAGGTGTACTCCTGGTTCGCGGTCGACGCTGAGGCTCCGGAGGAGTTCAAGGCACTGTCGTACAAGGCCTACCTGATGTGCTTCGGGTCGACGGGCATGTTCGAGCAGGACGACGTGGAGAACTGGGTCTCGCTCACGAACACGGCGAAGGGATCAATGGCGCGGCGCCTGCTCCTGAACAGCCGCATGGGCATCCTCAAGGATGGATCGCCGGTCGTCGAGCCGCTCGGCCCCGACCAGTTCGCCGGCCCCGGCGTCGCGCACGTGGGCTACGGCGAGTACAACCAGCGCCATCTGCTCCACCGCTGGGCGGACTACCTGGAGTCGGAGTACGAGGGCGTCGACTTCCGTGCCCTGTCGATCGGCGGCGAGCCGCCACTGGATGTCGAGCCCCGACCTGCGGGCATCACGAACAATGGTCAGAAGGTGGTCCGATGATCGAGGAGACCGGCAAGGCAGTTTCCGAAGTCTCCCGGCTTCGCAAGTCGTCAACCCTCGCCGACCGGGTGGGCTCGTCCCTGCCCTTCACGAGCGAGCTGCACGCCACGATCCATCGCTGGCTCGTCGAAGAGGCCTACACTCTCGACCAGCAGCGGTATGAGAGCTGGCTGGACATGCTGACGGAAGACATCCACTACGTCATGCCCGTCCGCGTGACCACCGCACTCGGCACGCCCTTCAGCACGTCCCCCGGGATGGCGCACTGGGACGAGAACAAGTACTCGCTCAGCCGGCGCGTCGCACGGTTCCTTACCGAGCATGCCTGGACCGAGGACCCTCCGTCCCGGCTGCGTCACTTCGTGACCAACGTGCGGGTGTTCGAGACCGACGTGCCCGGCGAGGTGCTCGCCGACTCCGCGATGCTGCTGTTCCGCAGCCGAGGAGACGTGAACGAGCCGTCGATCATCTCCGCCCACCGGGAGGATGTGTTCCGTGACGTCGGAGGCGAGTACAAGCTCGCGCGCCGCGTCATCCTCGTCGACGAGTCGGTGCTGCGCACCCAGAACCTGGCGATCTTCCTGTGACCCTGGAGTGGGAAGGCGCCGACGTCGATCGGGCCGCCGCGATCGCCGCCGCCGAGGAGCGCGCACGTTTGGTCGCGCGCACCGTCGGCGAGCCGCTCACGATCGCCAACGAGTTCTCTGAGATCACGGTGAGCCGGGTCGAGACCCGCAACGGGACGCGTCTGCTCATCGACTCTCCGAAATCCGGACAATGGATCGCACTCGACCCGCTCGAGCTGGAGGCGCTCACCTGGCAGACCGTCCAGACGTTCTCAGCGATGATCGGGTCGCCGTACGCGCCCATGTTCCCCGACCCCGACCCATCATCAACGAGGAATGACCATGGCCACGGTGAAGGCTGACCTCTCCCTCTGCCAGGGCTACGCGAACTGCGTCGTGGCCGCGGGAGACTACTTCGACATCGACGACGACGGCAAGGTCGTGCTCTTGCAGCTCGAGGTGCCGGACGCGGAGCGCACTCGCGTCGAGGAAGCCGCCCGAAGCTGCCCGGTCTCGGCGCTGTCTGTCGAGGGTTGAGCCGATTCGCATGTCTCACGTCGTCGTCGTCGGTGCTTCCGTCGCCGGAGTCAAGCTCGTACAGAATCTTCGTTCGGAGGGGTTCACCGGCGCGATCACGCTGGTGGACCAGGAGAGCCATCCCCTCTACGACCGTCCCCCGCTGTCGAAGAAGTACCTCAGCGGCGCCGCATCCGACCCGGAGATCGCGCTGACGACGGCGGAAGCGCTCGAAGGCCTGCGGGTCGAGACCCGTTTCGGCGTCGCCGCGACCGAGCTGGATCCTGCCGGCAAGACGCTGACGCTCGCCGACGGCAGCGAGCTGACCTACGACATCCTCGTCATCGCGACGGGTGCCCGAGCTCGCCGAACCCCGTGGGCTTCCACTCCCGGCGTCCACGTGCTGCGTACCCGCGCCGATGCCGACGAGCTGCGCAAGGAGCTCGTTCCGGGCCGCCACCTCGCGGTGGTCGGCGCCGGATTCATCGGCGCCGAGGCGGCCGCCACAGCGCTTGCGGCCGGTGTCAAGGTCACCATCATCGAACCGATCGGTGCTCCGATGGGCCGGGCGATGAATATGGAAGTGGGCGGTATCTTCGCGGAGAAGTACCGCAGGGAGGGTGCTGAGCTACGCTTCGGCGTCTCCGTCGAGAACGTCGAGCGCACGGGTGACCGCGTCCAGGTCACGCTCACCGATGGCGCGACGCTGGATGTCGACGCTGTCCTGCTCGGTATCGGAGCGGTCGTCAACACGGAGTGGCTCGAGTCGTCGGGCCTCGCGCTGGATAACGGTGTCGTCTGCGAAGGCACGCTTGCCGCCGTCGGCGTCTCCCACGTGTATGCGATCGGCGACGTGGCACGATTCATGAACCGACGGCATCCCGACCCGATCCGGTTGGAGCACTGGACGAGCGCGACGGATCAGGCGCTGATTGTCGCGCATAACATCGCTCACCCGGATGACCTGCGCAGCTACGACCCGACGGAGTATGTGTGGAGCGACCAGTACGACTGGAAGATCCAGATCGTCGGGCATACCGGATCTGATCACTGGACGATGGTGGGCGACCCTGCGCAGGACCGCTTCGCCGTCGTGTACGGCGAGAGCCAAGGGCAGGCCGAAGGTGCCGTCATCGTGAACTGGCCGCGTGCCCTCGTCGACGCCCGCCGCTCGGTCGCCTCGCGAGCGAAGGCGGACGAGCTGATACATCGGCTGCGCGCCCTCCTCGAGCCCTCGAGCACGGCTCCGGCGAAGGCGGCCGCCCGATGAGAGCTGACGACACCACCCTCCCCCTCCTGCACGGTCACCGCATCCCGCGAATCGGGGTGGGCACGTGGCCACTCACGGGAGACGAGTGCGCAACGATGGTCGAGAAGGCGGTCGGCTACGGTTACCGCCTGTTCGATACGGCGTACAAGTACGCGAATGAGGAGGCCGTCGGTGCCGGTCTGCGTGCATCGGGCATCCCTCGTGACGAGGTCTTCATCACGAGCAAGTTCAACAAGGAGGACCACAGCGTCGAGGGAGTGCAGCGCGCGTACGACCGATCGCTGAAGACCCTTCGCGTCGACTACCTCGATCTGTTCCTGATCCATTGGCCGGTTCCGGCCCTCGACCGATACGTCGAAGCGTGGAAGGGTCTGGTGAGACTGCTCGAAGAGGGACGAGTGAAGGCGATCGGCGTCTCCAACTTCAAGTCTCACCACCTTCAGCGCGTCGTCGACGCGACCGGTGTCGTCCCCGACGTCGATCAGATCCAGCTCAGCGTCGACATCGCCCGTGTCGAACAGCGCAGCTTCCAGCGCGCTCACGGCATCCTGACCGAGGCGTGGAGCCCGCTCGGACGCGGAGGAGCCCTGCTGTCCGATCCCGCGGTGACCGCGATCGCGTCGAAGTATGACAAGTCGCCCGCACAGGTCCTACTGCGCTGGCACATCGAGGAAGGGATCGTTCCCGTCCCGCGCGCCGGCGATGAGAAGCATCTCGCGCAGAACATCGACGTCTTCGATTTCACGCTCAGCTCGGAGGATATGGCGACGCTGAGTGGGCTGGATCAAGGCGAAGAAGCCGCCCGCGACCCGGACGATCCGGCCAACGGGCACTGAGGCCCACGGCGGCGGGTCGGTCGCTCCCGCAGCCACGCTCATCAGCGGCGTGTTCGCGTGCGCAGCGCATCCATGGGCGCTACGACGACCCGGGCCGGTTCACCCCAACAGTTCGGCGAGGCGGATCGCGGCGTCCTGCAGTGACCGCGCTAGGGACTTGACCTTGCCCGGCGGTAACCGCTGCACGGGCGCGGAGGCGTTGATCGCCAGTCGCAGTCCCGACGAGACGTGGACCGGGACCGCGACGCTCGCCACGCCGTCCTCGCTTTCCTGCCGATTCACGGCATAACCGTCCAGTCGTGTCCGAACCAGTTCGGCGACGAGTTCGTCTCGGGAACGTATGGAGTTCGGTGTGACGATCTCGAGCTGCTCGTCCGGGTACAGCCGGAAGAGCTGCTCGTCGCTCAGCTCGGCAAGCAGCGCCTTGCCGGTCGAGGTGCAATGCGCCGGCAGGGTCTTGCCCAGTCTCGAAACCACGCGCACGGCCACATCGGGCTCGGCAACGGCGAGGAATCGGACATGGTTGCCCTCGAGCGTGCCCAGGTGGCAGGTCTCACCGAGGGCGGCGCTGAGGTCCTCGAGGATCGGCTGCGCCAGTCTCGGGACATCCATCCTGCGCAGCACCGAGAAGGCCACCGTCGTCAGCGCCGGGCCAGGGCCGTAAGCCTTGGTCACCGGGTTCTGCCGCACGAAGCCGCGCCATGCCAGCATCGCGAGAAGTCGGTGCGCGGTCGAGGTCGCCACCCCGAGGAGGGCACCGGCGTCCGTGAGCCGCAGCTCGTGCTCCTCACCCAGCAGCAGGATCAGCTTCAGCGCGTTGTCGACCGACTCGATCGGATACTGGGGTGGATCGCCCGGCGACCCGAGCTGTCGATTCTGCACGGCAGAAAGCTTACTTGCAACGTGGGCGCGCTCCTCCTGCACCGCGCGCTCCGATGCCGACCCGACAGGCGGGAGGATCGTCTCCGCGGTGCCACTGCAGCCCGTGCCACCCCACGCCGCCCGCGTGGCTCCCTGTGACGGCCCCGACGGCCCAGGCGCTCTACGGTCGGAGCAGGACCTTCAGGCTGCTGGACGCGTCGCGGGACTGCTCGAAGGCGGCGGCGGCATCGTCGAAGGCGAACTCGTGGGTCGCCAGCGGCGACAGATCGATCCCCTGGGCGTCGGACGCCTGACGATCGACTCGAGGACGGCCTCGTACTCGCGATGAGCGATGGCGAACGACTGCGGGTGCCACAACTGATAGATGTGTAAGCAGCGTTCCGGGTAGGAGTCCACTACCCGCCCCAACGGGATGTCTGCACGCGCGACGCAGCAGCGGAGGAACGCGTGGTGCGCCACCAGCCAGGCGCCCATGTCACCGACTGCCAGCGCCGCATCCATTAGCGTCCCGTACTCGCGCGAAGCGCCGATCTCGGAGCGCAGCATCCGTCCACCGTCCGGCGCGCGCCTAAGGACTCCAGCTGAAGCCGGACACCGTAGAGCTGGTCGACCTCTTCTACGTCCGGGTGATACACCGTCGCTCGGCGATGGTATCGGCCTCGTTTGAGCCTTTCTTCCCGCAGCAAGCGAAACGCCTCGTGCAAATGACCTCCCCGTCGATCCAGGTCTTTCAACTTTCCATCCTGCGTGAGGCGGCAGTGGCGGTGACACTCCACTGCTCGGAAGAGCACTATTTCGCGCTATTGATCCGGACCCCGATGGTCGGAAGCTGTTCAGTGCCGCGTCATCGGCGCAATACGCTGGGAGACGGGGCTTCCTCTGCCCCGGGAGGACACCATGCAACCAGATAACCTCACGGTCACGGCTCGGGTGGCGCGCACAGCCGTCCCCGGGCGGCTGGACGATCTCACCGAGTGGGCGCATGGTTTCACCGGCCGGGCCCAGTCGTTCCCCGGCTACCGGGAGTCGAAGGTCCGAGTCTCGGAACGGCACCGGCGCCAGGTTGTCGTCGAGATCACGTTCGCTTCCCCCCATGACCT
>NZ_LOSO01000007.1:0-9474 GCF_001595495.1 Microbacterium sp. CH1
CCACCGCGTCTCCAGCCGCGTCCGCGAGCTCCTCGGCTCCTCCACCGACGCCGACTGACTCGTCCCATCCCCGGCCCGCCCCCGCCCCGCCCCCGTCCGGTCTCGTCCTCGCCCCCGCCCCGGGCCTCGCCCCCCGCCCGCGCCCTCGCGCGTCCGCGGGATCAAAACCGCTCCTCCCCAGCATCCCCCGGGCCCGTTTTCGATCCCGCAGCAGCGGCGGTCGGCGGAGCGGGATCGAAAAGGCCCGTCCGGGACCCCCGACGAGCCCGTTTTCGATCCCGCAAGCGGAGTGGCGGACGGATCGGCGCCGACGGTCCGACCCGCGACAACAGGAGGGGCCTCATCGCCCGAGCGTGCACGGAACCGACGGTCCGGCGTGGGATGAAGAATGCTCCTGCGAAACGCTGACGAGGATCGTTCTTGATCCCGCACCGAGTGGTGCACCGTACGACCGTCCCATTGTCAGCAAGTCCCGGGAGCGGAACCGTCTCCCGGGTGCGGCTGGATCGATAGCGTCCCTCCCCGGTGCGTGCCGCGCCCGCTTTCGATCCCGCCCGGGCTTTGCGCGTCGGCTCCCGTCGCTCCCCGGCTAGCGGGATCAAGAAAGTCCCTCTCCAGTCCGTGCCAGGCACGTTTCCGATCCCGCCACGGGCTTTGCGCCTCGGCTCCCGCCCGGCCCGGGGGTGACGGGATCAACAACGTCCCTCTCCGGTGCCTGCCGGGCCCGTTTTCGATCCCGCCGCGGGCCCGTCCGCCCGGTCCCGGGGCGGGCCGGATCACCAGGGTCCCTCGCCGGTGCCCACGGCGCGGGATCGAAAACTCCCCCCGGCGGCGGCCGAGGGGAGTGGTTTCGATCCCGCAGCACGTGCGGGACGCGGGAGGGCGAGAGTCAGTCGCCGAGGGCGGCGGACACCACGGCGCGGGCCTCGGCCTGCACCTCCGCGAGGTGCTCGGGACCGCGCAGGCTCTCGGCGTAGAGCTTGTAGACGTCTTCGGTTCCGGACGGGCGCGCGGCGAACCACGCGTGCGGAGTCTGCACCTTGAGGCCGCCGATCGCCGCACCGTTGCCGGGGGCGTGGGAGAGCTTCGCGATGATGTCCTCTCCGGCGAGGGTGGTCGCGGTCACCGACTCCGGGGCCAGCTTGCCGAGCGTCGCCTTCTGCTCGGGGGTCGCCGGGGCGTCGACGCGCTGATACGCGGAGGCGCCGAAAGCGTCCTCCAGTTCCGCGTAGCGCTGCGACGGGGTCTTGCCGGTCACCGCGAGGATCTCGGCCGCGAGCAGGCAGAGGAGAATGCCGTCCTTGTCGGTCGACCACACGGAGCCGTCGTGGCGCAGGAAGGAGGCCCCCGCCGACTCCTCGCCGCCGAACGCCACCGAGCCGTCGAGCAGTCCGGGCACGAACCACTTGAAGCCGACGGGAACCTCCAGCAGACGCCGCCCGAGCGACTCGGCCACGCGATCGATGATCATCGACGACACGAGCGTCTTGCCGACCGCGGCCTCACGCGGCCAGTGCTCCCGGTGCGAGAAGAGGTAGTCGATGGCGACGGCGAGGAAGTGGTTCGGGTTCATGAGCCCGGCGTCGGGGGTGACGATGCCGTGCCGGTCCGCGTCGGCGTCGTTCCCGGTGAGGATGTCGTAGTCGCCCTTCTTCGCCACGAGCGCCGCCATGGCCGACGGGGATGACGGATCCATCCGGATCTTCTCGTCCCAGTCCAGGGTCATGAAGCGCCAGGTGGGGTCGACCTCGGGGTTGACGACCGTGAGATCGAGGTCGTGCATCTCGGCGATCAGCGACCAGTACTCCACCGACGCGCCGCCCAGCGGGTCCGCGCCGATGCGCACGCCGGCGCGGCGGATCGCCTCGATGTCGATGATCGACGGGAGGTCGCGCACGTAGGCGTCGCGGAAGTCGTATCCGGTGATCGCGTCCCAGTCCACGTCGGCGAAGCGCTCGCGGCGCACCTCGGTCAGGCCGCCGGCGATGAGCTGGTTGGCGCGGTCGGCGATCCAGCCGGTCGCATCGGTGTCGGCGGGACCGCCATGGGGCGGGTTGTACTTGAAGCCGCCGTCGCGAGGCGGGTTGTGCGAGGGGGTCACGACGATGCCGTCCGCGCGGCCCGGGTCGTCGGCGGCGCGGTCGCGGTTGTACGTGAGGATCGCGTGGCTCAGCGCGGGGGTCGGCACCCAGGAGTCCCGGGCGTCGACGCGCACGTCCACGCCGTTCGCGAGCAGGACCTCGATGGCGCTGCGCTCCGCCGGGAGGGACAGTGCGTGGGTGTCGCGCCCCAGGAAGAGCGGACCGGTGATGCCCTGCGCGGCGCGGTAGTCGACGATGGCCTGCGTCGTGGCGAGGATGTGGTTCTCGTTGAAGCTCTTGGTCAGCGACGAGCCGCGGTGCCCGCTGGTGCCGAACACGACCCGCTCGCTCGCGACATCCGGATTCGGCACGCGGTCGTAGTAGGCGGCGATCAGCTCGTCGACATCGATCAGGTCACTTTCCTCCGCGGGGAGGCCGGCACGACTGCTCATGCTCTCAGTCTGCCCCGTGTGACGGATGATCGCATCCGCCTTGACATGCGGGATGGTGATGAGTCACCGAGGGATAGGCTGAACGCCGTGACTTCACGCCGCACCTACAGCTACCTCGGACCAGCCGGAACCTTCACGGAGGCGGCGCTCGACCAGGTGGCCGAGGCCAGGGGGCAGGACTGGCGACCGGTGCACAACGTGGGCGAGGCGCTCGCGGACGTCCTCGAAGGGCGCAGCGACGCGGCCATGATCGCGATCGAGAACTCGATCGAGGGCGGGGTGTCGACCACGCAGGACGCGTTGGCGACTCTGCCGGGACTCCGGATCATCGGCGAGTACCTCGTGCGGGTGAACTTCGTCCTCGTCGCGCCGCGCGGCACCACTCTCGACCAGGTCGAGGTCATCGCCGCGCACCCCGTCGCCTACGCGCAGTGTCACGGCTGGCTCGGCGAACACCTCCCGACCCACTCGCATGTGCCGGCGGCGAGCAACGTGGCCTCGGCCATCGGCGTCCTCGACGGCACCTCGCCCGCGCAGGCTGCGATCGCCGCTCCCGGCATCGTGCAGCACTATGACGTGGATGTGCTCGCCGAGGGCATCGGCGACAACGCGGCGGCCGTGACCCGGTTCGTCCTCGTCACCCGCACCACGCGGTCGCCCGCGCCGACCGGTGCCGACAAGACCTCGCTGATCGTCGAGCTCCCGCACGACCACCCTGGTTCGCTCCTCGAGATGCTGGAGCAGTTCTCGACGCGCGGCATCAACCTCTCGCTCATCGAGTCCCGTCCCATCGGCGACGAGCTCGGCCGGTACCGGTTCGTGATCGACGCGGACGGTCACATCGAGCACGAGCGGATGGCCGACGCGCTGCTCGGGATCCGCCGCTTCAGCCCCCGTGTGGTGTTCCTCGGGTCGTACCCGCGAGCCGACCGGCAGATCGTGCAGTATCCCGACCGGTATTCCGACGAGATCTTCATCGAGGCCCGCGACTGGCTCCGCGGCATCCTCTCCGGCGAACCCGAGTCCTGACCCGCCCGCACGCGCCCGCCCCGGGCTGGCGGGATCGATAACGCACCTCCTCACCGCGGTTCCCGCCCGCTTTCCATCCCGCCCGCCGCCCCGATCCCCACCCGCTGGTCGCGGGATCAGAATCGCACCTCGTACCGGCTCGGGAGGTGCTGTTTCGATCCCGCACGACGAGGAGCGGGTCAGTGCTCCTGGAACCGCGGCCAGGCGCTGCCAGGCAGCATACGGGCGTGTAGCGCGCCCTTCGCGGAGGCGAGGCTGGGATAGGTCCCGGCCGCCGCGTCCGCTCCCGCCATGGTCACCACGTAGCCGTTCTCGTCGTGGCGGATGCTCCCCACCACACCGTTCGTCCCGTACGCGACCCAGAGTGCGAGTGTCTTGGTGCTCATCGTCGAACCCCTCTCTCTGCCGCCGAGGCTACGCCTCCGCGACATCCGGGGCCAGCCCCCTCATCGGGGACGGGACCGAACGCCCATCCGTTAGTACGCCTCATCCCCGGATGCCGTGGCGAACCGTGAGTGCGCGACGCACACGGGCGGCGAGGGCGGCGCCACCGTCGCGCAGATCGAGCTCGGTGACGCGGATCACGAGCCATCCGTGATCTTCGAGGTCGCGCTGACGCCGGATGTCGATCCGCCATTGATCACGGTCCGTCCGATGGCCATCGCCTTCGTACTCGATGGCGATGCGGTATTCGGGGTAGGCGAGGTCGACCCGGGCGAGGAAGCGTCCGTCCACGGAGACGGTGTGCTGGATCGCGGGCTCCGGGAGGGCGAAGCTCGTGAGGAGCAGCCGGGTCTCGGTCTCCTTCGGCGACTCGACGCCCGGTCGTGCGAAAGCCAGCCCATCGCGTATGCGACCGCACCCGGGGAACCGCCCCCATCGCGTCAGCTGTCGATCGATGCTCTCGATGGTCGCGACCGGCCGGCCCATCCGCAGCCCCGGATAGACGTCGGACGATGTGACCAGCGCATCGAGCGCCACGACGATCGGCGTGAACACGAACTCCCGCGCGCAGAGGAACAGCGCGCTGACCGGATCGACCGTCGGAACCCCGTGGATGTGCCATGTGTCTGCGCGCCCCGGGGCGATGCGGCGCCCTCGGACACCGACCGTCCTTGGCGGTGAGGTCCCGGTGTGCACGGCGACGTCGAGGGGCTCATCGGGCGACCATCGGACGGGCGCGGGAAGCCCCCACAGCCGGAGGGCCGTGCGTCCGGCGAATGCCTGGCCATCACGGAGGCGCGGAAGGTACGCGGCGACGCGATCGTCGAACGTGGCGGGTTCGTTTGCCGACCGCACTCCGGCGAACGGCCGTGCGAGGTCTCGGCTGGAGTATCTCTTCCGCCCGACCCCGATGGCGGCGGCGTCACGGACGGCGAAATGAGGGCCGAGGTCTGGGGGGAGAGGGATCCGGTGTCGCATGGGTCCATGCTGTCCGTGCAGGGTCGCCGTCCGGACGGCCGGTCATCCTCCGCCCAGCTCCTGTGGACAATTCGAGTCGACCCGCGATTGTGGCGGAGGTCTCTTCCTCGCGCCGGATCAGAAGTGTCCCTTCAACGATGGTCGAAGGCACGTTTCCCGTCCCGCGTGCCGAGACAGCGAGAGGCTCCCGGACGGAGCGAAAGAGCGCGTTGCGGGACCTGCCGGACCCCGTTTCCCGCTCGCACGGAGTGGTGTGACGACGACGGCAGGCGCGCGGGATCAGAAAGGTGCCGCGGGAAGCGCGCAAGGGAGCGTTATCGATCCCGCACCAAGTGACCGACCGGACGCGGGATCAGAAAGGCGCCGCGAGAAGCGCGCAAGGGAGCACTATCGATCCCGCAGCGCGGATGCAACCGGACGCGGGAGCAACCGGACGCGGGATCAGAAACGTGCCGCCCGGGCCGCGTGGGGGAGCGTTATCGATCCCGCGACGGAACGCCCGCGACGGAACGTGCCCGCGACGGAACGCCCGCGACGGAACGCGCCCGCGACGGACGCCCCCGCGTGCGACTCACGCCCCCGCGACGAGCTCCAGCGTCTGAGCGCGCCCGGCGGCCGAGTCCTTCGGCTCCGCGTCATAGGCCCCGGCGACAGGGGAGAGCATGACCTCGTCCACCCCGTAGGCCGACGCGAAGGAGCGCACCTCGGCGGCGACCGACTCCCCGGTGCCGACGAACCACCGCGACCGCGCGGCCTCGACCACCTGATCGGTCGCGGCGTCGTGCTCCGCGGCGAGGGCCTGCTCGACGGTCTCGAGCGCGACGAGCGGCTGGTTGAGTCCAAGTCGCGCCATCATCCGCAGCTGCGGCAGGGCACGGGCCTCGGCCTCCTCTGCGGTCGGGGCGGCGACGGCGTTCACGGTGAGGAAGGTCCGCGGCTCCGGGTGCTCCTCGCTCGGACGGTAGTTCGTGCGGTAGAGGTCGAGGGCGCGTTCCAGGCCCTGTCCGGAGAAGTGGTTCGCGAACACGTACGGCAGGCCGAGCGAGGCGGCGAGCTGCGCGGAGTAGTCGCTCGACCCCAGCAGCCACACCTCGGGCACCCCGGTCGCGGCGGGGGTCGCCCGCACGGTGTACTCCCCGCCGGAGGTGAAGCGCACCGTGGCACCGTCGGCGGTGAAGAGCGCCGCGATGTCCTGCACGTGGCGGGGGAACTGCTCCACGTCGCTGGTGGTCCCTGACCCGCGGAGGAGCTGGGTGATCACGGGGTCGCTGCCGGGCGCGCGGCCGAGGCCCAGGTCGATGCGGCCGGGGGCGATGGCCTCGAGGGCGGCGAACTGCTCGGCGACGATCAGGGGCGCATGGTTCGGCAGCATCACGCCGCCGGAGCCGAGGCGGATGCGCGAGGTGCGCGTGGCGGCGGCCGCGATGAGGACCGGCGGCGTGGTCGACGCGACCGCGGGCATGTTGTGGTGCTCGGCGAACCAGTACCGGCGATAGCCGAGCCGGTCGGCGGTCGCGGCGAGGGAGAGGGAGGCGGTGATGGCCTCGGCACTGGTCTGGCCGGAGCGGACCGGCACGAGGTCGAGGACGGAGAGGGCGACGTCGTTCATCTCCGGATGCAACCTCGGCGGCCGCTCCGGCATTCCCTACGCGGCGAGGCGCGAGGCGGGGGTGAGCGCGTCGGCGAGCGCGTTCCTGGCGAGGCGATAGCGGATGAGCCAGGCGGCGCTGAAGCTCTGTTCCGGCAGGTCGTGCAGCGCCGCACGGTCGTGGTTCGGCAGTCCCTCCCGCGCGGCTTCGCGCAGGAGGTCGTCGCGGGTCGCGGGGTACTCCATCTCGGCGAGGAAGCGGTCGAGGGTCGGGGAGAGTGCCATGGTTCGTCCTTTCCGTGAGAAGAGGAGGAGAGGGGTGGGGGCGGTGCCGCAGCACCGCCCCCGGGTGATCAGGCGTCGATCGCCTGGCGCTGTTCGCCGGATTCGACGACGATCTTGCGCGGCTTCGCCCGTTCGCTGACGGGGATCACGACCGACAGGACACCGCTCTCGTACGAGGCGCTGATGTTGTCGAGGTCCACTCCGTCGCCGAGCGAGAACTGGCGCAGGAACGATCCGGCGCCGCGCTCGCGGGCGAGCCAGCGCACGCCCTCGCGGGTGTCGGCCGTGCGCTGTGCGCGGATCGTGAGCTGCCCGCCGTCGAGGTCGACGTCGATGGAGCCGGGGTCGGCGCCGGGGAGGTCGGCGTGGAGGATGTAGCGGTCCCCGTCGCGGTACAGGTCCACCGGCATCGACCGGGGCGCGCGCACGGAGTCTAGGACGCTCGCGGCGAAGCGGTCGAGCTGGCTGAAGGGATCGAAGGTCAGTGCCATGAGGTGTCTCCTTTCGTGCGGCCCTGCAAGGGCTGAGGTGGTGTGCAGATTATCTGCACCTGAGGTATAGATTTGTTATAGAACACACGCAGGAATCTTCGCAACCCCGATCCGGAGACGAGGACATTCATGACCGCACGCGACTCGCGCACCCCGCTCTACGGCATCGCCGTGGCCGCGCAGCTCGTCGACCTGCCCGAGGCGACGATCCGGCTCTTCGAGAGCAAGGGCCTCCTCGCGCCTGCCCGGAGCGACGGCGGCACGCGCCGGTACAGCGACGATGACATCACCCGCCTGCGTCGCGCGGCCGAGCTCCGTGGCGACGGCATCAACATCGCCGGGATCGCGCGGGTCCTCGACCTGCAGGATGAGAACGCGGGCCTCCGGGAGGCTCTCGACGCGGAGGCGCCGGAATGCGAGCGCTCCGCCCGCGACTGACGCCCGGCGGACAGGGGGCGCCGACGACGCCGCTACGCTTTCCGCATGGAAGCCGGGATCTTCTACGTCCTCGTCGGAGCTGTCGCCGTGGCGGCCGTCGCGCGATCGCGGGGGTGGCCGGCCCCGCTGCTCGTGACCGTCGTCGCGCTCGCCGCCTCGTTCCTGCCGTTCGTGCCGGAGCTGGAGATCGACGGGCACCTGCTGCTCGGGCTCGTGCTGCCTCCGTTGCTGTATTCCGCCGCCCTCGACGTATCCTTCGTCGGGTTCAAGCGCAGCCTGCCGCAGATCCGCCGTCTCGGGATCTGGCTGGTGCTGCTCACCGCGTTCGCCGTGGGGCTCGTGGCCTGGTGGATCCTGCCGTCGCTCACGCTGCCCGGCGCGTTGCTGCTCGGCGCCATCGTCGCCCCGCCGGACGCGGTGTCGGCGGCGGCGATCGGCCGTCGTCTCGGTCTACCTCGCCGCATCATGACGGTACTGTCCGGGGAGAGCCTCATCAACGACGCGACCTCGCTCACGCTCTACCGGGTGTTCGCCGCCATCCTCGCCGGGGCGACCGTGTCGATCGGGGAAGGCATCGGGCAGTTCCTCCTCGCGGTCGGCGTGGGGGTGGGCATCGGGCTCGTCTTCGGGATCGTCCTGCATCAGCTCCGCATGCGCATCGGCGACCCGGTGGTGATCGGCACCTTCGGTCTGCTCGCCCCGTTCGGCGCGTACAACATCGCGGAGCACCTGCTCGGCTCCGGCGTCCTCGCGGTCGTGGCCATGGGACTGTTCGTCGGCTTCAACGCCCCGCGCACCGACTACACGACCCGGCAGCAGGAGGCGCCGCTGTGGCTCTCGGCCGACCTGCTGCTGGAGAGCTTCGTGTTCGCCTACATCGGCCTCCAGTTCCCGCGGGTGCTCAGCGATCTCGGCAGCGAGTCGGTGGGGCACATCCTCCTGCTCTCCGGCGCCGTGCTGCTCGTGGTGCTCGTCGTGCGGCCGCTCTACATCTACCCGATCAGCGCGTGGTCGAACTTCCAGGACCGCCGCCGGCTCGCCCGCATGGATCGCGGCATCGCGTCCGGGGAGTTCGACGAACGGCGACGGCGGTCCCGGCGATGGCGCGATCGGAGCACGGATGAGCTGCGGACGCAGATCGTCCGGGAGCGCATGGCGGGCCTGCGGCTCACGTGGAAGGACAACGCGGTCATCTCGTGGGCCGGCATGCGGGGCGTGGTGACCCTGGCGATCGCGGTGGCCGCCGCCGATCTGGCCGGGCTCGACACCGAGGCCGCGCACGCCATCGTCGTCGTCGCCTTCATCGTCACCGTCGGCACGCTCCTGCTGCAGGGGCTCACGCTGCCGCTGCTCATCCGGCGGCTCGAGATCGCGGGGGACGAGGAGCACGCGGAAGACGTCGCGGCGCTGGAGATGGTCAAGGCCAAGAGCCGCGAGGCCGGCAAGGCGTACCTCGCCGAGAAGCGCCGGGAGTGGGAGCAGAAGCACGGCGAGGTCGACCTCGGCATGTTCGATGCCTTCACCAAGCGCATGACCCGGGTGGAGAAGGACACCGACGACGCACAGCAGGTCGAGGACACCGTCGCCCGCCCCTCCTATGACGACCTCGTCGCGCTGACCAAGGGATGGCTGCAGGTGCGGCGGGAGATCCTCGTCGCGGAGCGGGACGCCGGCGAGCTCGACGAGGA
>NZ_LOSO01000008.1:0-1516 GCF_001595495.1 Microbacterium sp. CH1
CGGAAAGTGTCAAGGCGGGTGAGACAGATTCCGTCAGGCGGTCTGTATGAGGGCCTCCTGTGAGGGCTGGTTGATCCAGGCGGCCTCGGGCAGCTTGGGCGCCTGGGGTCGGCGGTGGCCGAAGCGCTCGGGACGGGCGGCGTAGGCCGCGTCCAGGGTGGCCTGGCGCTGGGCGCGGACCTGCCCGGCGGTGCCGAAGTGGACGCTGGCGGGGGTGTGCAGCCCGATCCCGCAGTGGCGGTGCTCGTGGTTGTAGTAGGCGAAGAACTGCTCGGCGAACGCGCCGGCGTCGGCCAGGGACCCGAAGCGCTCGGGGAAGACCGGGGCGTACTTCAGCGTCTTGAACGCCGCCTCGCTGTAAGGGTTGTCGTTCGACACGTGCGGGCGGGAGTGCGACCTGGCCACCCCGAGGTCGACGAGCAGCTGAGCGACCGGTTTGGAGGTCATCGAGGTCCCGCGGTCGGCGTGGATCGCCTCCGGCACGCCATGGATGCCCATGGCGTGCTCGAGCAGGTTCTTGGCGATCTCGGCGTCCTCGCGGGCCGCGATGGTCCAGCCCACGACGAACCTGGAGAAGATGTCGAGCACGACGTACAGGTCGTAGTACACGCCCCGCTCCGGCCCCTTGAGCTTTGTGATGTCCCAACTCCACACCTGCCCCGGCGCCGTCGCGACGAGCTCGGGCCGGGTCCGGGGCGGGTGGCTCGCCTGCCGGCGCCGTTCCCCGGCCATGTCGTGCTCGCGCAGGATCCGGTGCATCGTGGACATCGAGCACAGGTAGGTGCCCTCGTCCAGCAGCGTGGCCCAGACCTGGGCGACCGACTTGTCCGCGAACCGCTGGCTGGTCAACACGGCCAGCACGTGGGCCCGCTCGGCGGCGGACAGCTTGTTCGCCGGTGCCGGCCGCGGTGTCCGTGGACGTGGCGGTGGCGGGTTCTTGGCCCGGTAGTGACTGGCGCGGGAGCGACCCAGCAGCGCGCACGCAGCCGCGGTGCCGACGTGCTCGGCCAGCCCGTCGACGGCCGGGTTGATCACCGCGGCGACCGCGGCGGCTTGTCCGCGCTCTCGGAGAGCGTCTCCAAGAGCGCGTGTGCTTTTCCCATCAGGTCCAGCGCCGGCCCTGGTCTTGGCCAGCTCGGCCTCGGCCTTCTCCGCCCGGGCCCGTAGCGCCTGCAGCTCCCTCTCGCGCCGGTCCCGCGGCTTGCTGCCCAGCCCGGACAGCGAGCCGGCGGCCGCGGCCTTGCGCCACTCGATGATGTGGGAGGTGTACAGGCCCTCCCGGCGCAGGATCTCCCCACGCCCATAGCGGTCCGCGGCGTCGTACTCGGCCAGGATCGCCGCTTTGAACTCGGCGGTGAACGTCCGCCTCTTGGGCCGGTCAGCACGAGGAGCCATAGCCCCATCATCGGTGCCGACGTCAGCAACCGTCATCGTCATCTCAGTATTGGTCCGTTCTCGCCCCGTGCAGTGCGAAGGTCAGCAGTGCTGGTGTCTCACCCCATCCTGACGCACAGGG
>NZ_LOSO01000009.1:0-6284 GCF_001595495.1 Microbacterium sp. CH1
GCCGCCTGGATCAACCAGCCCTCACAGGAGGCCCTCATACAGACCGCCTGACGGAATCTGTCTCACCCGCCTTGACACTTTCCGAGCAGGAATCAGACTTTGATCCCGACACACGGTTCGCCGTCAAGTGGTATCGCCAGTTCGGATGGGAGCAGGACAGCTCTGGCATCGCGGACCAGTTGGCCCGCTCTTCTGACACGTCGATCGGCGCACTCGAACGTGGCGGAATCTTCGAGGCGAAGGGCGGCAAAGCACGCTTGCTCGCACCGAGCCAACTCGAAGGCGCTTGGGACGTGACATCAGACGAGAGCGTGAGTGTCTGGGAAGCGACCGTACGCCTCGCTGCGGTGATGGCGAAGGACGGCGCAGACGAGGTCGCCGCTCTACTTCCTGCCGTTCAGACCCGGGTCAATCTCGACGCGGTCAAGGAGCTCGGGTTCCTTCTGTTCCACGAGGCAGAGAAGAAGCGCGACACGCGCGACGCGATGCTCTTCAACGGCCTCGTGAGCGCCTGGGGTGACGTGAATGAGCAGGCACGCAAGCACGCGGGAGTTCCGCGTGCGATGCAACAAGCGTTCGACTTCGATGGGGACGAGGACTGATCAGCGATGGCAGTGAACAACCGAGACCGCGTGGGCAAGGCCTTCGACCTTCTGTCGGAGGGTCTGCTCGATTCGGTCGACGAGGTGATGACCGCCGCCTACGGCACGCCCGACTGGCCTGCCGCGTGGGCGCAAGAGGACGCGCAGCGCCGGGGTGGTCCGGCCCGAACTCTGACTAAGCACGATGTGCAGGTGCAGCTTCGCGCGATCACCGAGCAGGGCTACCGGTTCAAGGACGTGCTGTCGCGTGCACAGCAGGGGTTCGGCTCCGAACTGCGCGAGACGCGCAATCTGTGGGCACACAACGAGCCGTTCAGTTCTGATGACGCGGCGCGCGCGCTCGACACGATCGAGCGACTGCTCCACGCCGTCGGCGCGGTCGACTCCGCCGAGGACGTCCGCAAGCTCCGGGTCGACCTACAGCGCACGGTCTTCGAGGATCAGACGCGCAAGCAGGTCAAGCGGACGACGGTGACCCTCGACCCAGGTTCGGGACTGCGGCCTTGGCGCGAAGTAATCCGCCCGCACGATGATGTGGCACGCGGCGAGTTCACGGCATCCGAGTTCGCTGCCGACCTGCATCTCGTGCGAACGGGTCAGGCGACGAGCCCCGAATACGGCGACCCGGTCGAGTTCTTCACCCGCACGTACCTCACGGAAGGTCTGCGGGATCTGCTGGCGCGTGCACTCCGACGCGTCGGCGGCGGGGACGGCAATGCGAGCCCAGTCGTCAACCTGCAGACCAACTTCGGTGGCGGCAAGACGCACTCGATGCTCGCTCTGTACCACCTCTTCAGCGGCACGCCCCCGAAGGACTTTCCTCAGGAGTTGCAGGAACTCATCGCCGAGACCGGGAACCCGGATCTAGCGGCGCTGGGCGTGAAGCGCGTCGCGCTCGTCGGCACGTACCTCAAGGCGGGATCACCGCTTATCAAGGACGACGGAACCGAGGTCCGCACGCTTTGGGGCGAGCTCGCCTGGCAGCTCGGCGGCCGTGAAGCGTACGACCTGATCGCTGAGGACGACCGAGCGGGGACGAACCCGGGCGAGGCCCTCCGGACGCTGATTGCGAAGTACTCGCCGGCACTGATCCTGATCGACGAGTGGGTCGCGTATGCGCGGCAGCTGGTCACGGACAAGGAGCTTCCGTCGGGTTCGTTCGAGACGCAGTTCACGTTTGCCCAGTCGTTGACCGAGGTCGTGCGGTCGGTGCCCGGCGCGATGCTCGTCGTCTCGATCCCGGCCTCCGACACGGGCGATGCAGGTAGCGGAAGCGACATCGAGATCGGTGGCGCCAACGGCCAGCTGGCGCTTGAGCGCCTGCAGAACGTGAGCCGCCGGGTCGCCGACCAGTGGCGCCCGTCGAGTAAGGACGAGTCGTTCGAGATCGTGCGCCGTCGCCTCTTCCAGGCGCCGAACGCGGAGGGCCTCACCACGATCTCCGCCGTAGCGCGCAGCTTCGTCACCCTGTACAGGAGCAACACCGCCCTGTTCCCGCGGGATGCCGCAGCCCCGAGTGACGACTACGAGCAGCGCATCCGAGCGTCCTATCCGTTGCACCCCGAGTTGCTGGACCGCCTGTATGAGGATTGGTCGACTCTGGAGCGGTTCCAGCGCACCCGCGGCGTGCTCAAGCTCGTGTCCTCGATCGTGCACGAGCTGTGGGCCTCCAACGACACGTCGCCGCTGATCCTCCCCGGCAATGTTCCGCTGGAGGCAACGACGGTCAACACCGACCTCACCCAGTACCTCGAGGACCAGTGGAAGCCGATCATCGACTCGGACATCGACGGCCCGGGCTCGATGGCGCAGCAAATCGACCTGGACCGCCCCAACTTGGGGCAGCGGTTCGTGACCCAGCGCATCGCGCGAACGATCTTCATGGGCGCCGCCCCGCGGATCAAGGCGTCTCGGAAGGGCTTGGACAAGCAGTACGTTTGGCTCGGAACCGCGGCTCCCGGTGACACGCTCGGCAACTTCGGCAGCGCGATCGAGTTGCTCGCACAGCGGTCGACGTACTTCTACGAGGAGCAGGGCCACTACTGGTTCGACACGCAGCCGTCGGTCACGAAGACCGCGAACGACTATGCCGAGCGACTTCGCGAAGACGTCGAGACGGTGTGGAACGAGATCACCGATCGCCTCCGCAGCGAAGAGCGTGCGCGCGGTGTCTTCGATCGGGTGCACGTTGCGCCGGCATCCAGCGCCGACATCCCCGACCTCGAAGACGCGCGACTTGTCATCGTTCACCCGCGCCACTCGCGGCGGAAGTCCGACGGCGCCGACTCCTCCGCGCACCAGTGGGTGCGCGACGCGATCGAGACCAAGGGCGCTAGCCAGCGCGTGCACCGCAACACTCTCGTCTTCCTCGTCGCTGACAAGAGCGAGCTGGAAAGCCTGGAGGCCGCCGCGCGCAGCTACCTCGCGTGGAAGCGCGTGCAGGCGACCAGCGAGAGCCTCAACCTGTCGGTACAGCAGCGCAAGCAGACCGACGACTGGGTCACGCGCCTGGATCGGACCGTCTCGGACCGAATCCGCGACACCTTCGTGTGGGCGGTCTACCCCGAACAGTTCGACGCCACCAAGCCGTTCGAGCTGATCACCGACAAGGTGCCGGACTTGAGCGGCCGCTCGCTCGCCGAGCGCGTCGCCGCGAAACTGTCTCGCGACGATCAGCTCGTCACCGAACTTGGTGCGCCGATCCTCGGAGCGACCCTCCATCAGGAGCTGGGACAGCTGTGGCGCGACAAGGGCGAGATCAGCGTTGGCGAGCTGTGGGGCTACTTCACCCGGTACGTCTACCTGCCGCGCCTCGTTCGCCGGGAGACTCTCGATTCCGCGATCGAACGGTCGCTCAACTCCGTGCTCGTCGACGGCGAAAAGTTCGCGATCGCGACGGCGAAGGACACCTAAGCTGATCGCTACCGCGGGCTGATCGTGCCGCCGGCGCACAACACCGCGATCCAGGTCACCGACAGCACGCTGCTAGTGGACTGGAACAAGGCTGAGGAGCAAGCGTCCGCCGATCGAATCGCCGCCGCTCGAGAAGCCGCCCGGCGCGCCGCAGAGGAGGGCGCCGCAGAGATCGGTCCAGTGGACATCGTCCTGGTCGATGACGAAGCAGAAGAGGAGGGATCGAGCGAAGAGAGCTTCGCGCCGCGACCCCCGAGCCGCTACTTCGGCTCCGTGAAGGTCGACCCCGATCGCTACTCGCGCGACATCGGAAACGTGACTCGAGAGATCATTGATCGCCTCGCCGGCACTGGCGCCAAGCTTGAGATCACCATCGACATCCAAGCCAGCAAGAGCGACGGCTTCGACGAGGGCGAGGTGCGCACGATCTCCGAGAATGCGCGCGTGCTCAAGTTCGACCCGAGCTCCGGCTTCGAGGCCTGATACAGGTGAAGATCACATCAGTAACGATCGCGAACTTCAAGGCGATCGAAGAGGCGACGATTGACTTGCACCCAACCATGAACGTACTGGTGGGCGGCAACGGTTCCGGCAAGAGCTCGGTACTTCAAGCCCTGCACTGGATGTTCCAGTCGGGCAGGAACAGCAACGTACAGGCCAGAGCAGTCGGTTTGGCGTCCACGCTGTCCGAAAAGGACGCGATATACATGCCGTCCCCGGACTATCGCAGCGCCGGACACGGCAACGAATACGGCAACAATCAGGGAAAGCCACAACTTGACCTCACCGTGAATGCGGTCGCCGACGACGGCTCCGGATTGGTCGCCTCGATGTGGCTCAAGTCGGCTCGCAACGAGGGCATCTCCGTTCACGTTCCGACCGGCAACGCCATCGTCGGTGCGATTCGAGACCAAAGCCGCGAGTTCAGCGCCTACATCCCTGGTGTTGCTGGGATTCCACTAGTCGAGGAGAAGCGCTCGAAGCTCCTTGTTCACAGATCGGCCGCGGCCGGCGACGCCAACACGGTTCTGCGAAACATCCTTGTCCTGCTACAGGGCGTGACCGTGAACGGAGACAACGGACTCGCGCTCGTGGAGAAGCTCGTCTCTGACGTCATGGGCGAGTTCAATCTCCGCGTCGAGTTCGACGAGGAGAAGCACACTCGCATCGTCGCCAGCTTCCAGACAGGAGCGATGCGAGAGTCAGACGATCGCGCATTCCGCCCGCTTGAGCTCGCGGGTATCGGCTACCTTCAAGTCCTTCAGATCTTCTCGTACCTGGTCTACTTTCGACCTGTTGTGCTACTCGTAGATGAGCCCGATGCGCACCTGTATCCGGTTGCGCAGGAGCGACTCGTCCGAGTCTTGTCGGATGCCGCCGCGAAGTTTGACTCCCAGGTACTGCTCACCACGCACAGCCCGTCCATCGTTCGGTCGCTGCCCGCCGAATCCAAGGTCATCTGGATGAAGGACGGAGGCGTCCAAGCCAGGGAAACACCGAAGGCCGACAGCTTATGGGGTGGGGGCTGCTGGATCGCAAGATCGTTCTGATGACCGAGGATGCGCAGACGCACATGCTGCGTGCACTAATCGCACAGTGGCCTGATCTTGAGCGCGTCGTCGCCATTTGGCCAATCCGTGGCTCCGGAAAGCTGCCCCCAGCGGACACGATCAGCGGTTTGAAAGCGCTTCTGGGCGACGATGTTCGGATCGTGATCCATCACGATCGAGACTTCATGATGCCGGTGGAAGTGGACAAGCTCTCGGAGCCATATCTCAACCACGGACACGTCCTGTGGGTGACCCGATACTCAGACGTCGAGTCCTATTGGGCGAGCAAGGAAGCCGTCGCCGCTCACTTCTCCATCGCCGCCGATGACGCTCAGCAACTCATTGACGAGGCTGTCGCAGAGGCGAGCAAGAACGACGCTGCAACCATCAAGATGCGCGCGAAACGAGTAGCAGCACTCCAAAAGGTCAACAATGACGGATCGCTTCCTCACTTTGGCGATGCGGATGTGATTTCTCATCACGCGAAGGACGGCGCGCAGTTCGCAGTGTTGGGCAAGACCATGGTCTCCGGTATCCGACGCGCGGCGCAGGACAAAGGGCTCAGTGGGCCGGGCTACGGGAAAGCAATCGCTCCTGCTTTGATGGGATCGTTCGCTCCGGACCTTCGGAAGCTCCTCGAGTCAACCATCGCTTGATGACCTGGGAACGGAGAGGCGGACAGCATGAGCACCAACACGCAACCCGAATATCACAAGATTCCGCGCGAGCTCCGCGGCGCACCCATCGATGCTGTTCGTCGCCTCGCGCTGCGTGACAGGCAGGACCGCGAGGCGAAAGATGCCAACGAGTGGTACTGGGTCTTGCGCTTCAACCACACTCTCTACCGGACGATCCACTGGAGTGTCTTCCTCGGCTCCGAATGGCGCTACCCAGCAGAACTCACTCGGGACGAGATTGCGACGCTGTCGCGCGATGACCTGGCTGTGCTCGCGCTGAGCGAGAGCGTGGCAGGACGCAGAGTTGCCGCCCAGAAGGAGTCGACACCGCCTGCGTCGCTGGCACTGCTCGCGAGAGACAACGAACAGATTGTCTACAGAGCAGCCGGTCATAACTCCTCAACACCCGCCGAGGCGATCGCGGATATGCGCAGGCGCCACCGCGCGGACGACGTTAGCCGGAAAGTGTCAAGGCGGGTGAGACAGATTCCGTCAGGCGGTCTGTATGAGGGCCTCCTGTGAGGGCTGGTTGATCCAGGCGG
>NZ_LOSO01000010.1:0-6407 GCF_001595495.1 Microbacterium sp. CH1
GTCCCGTCCCCGTCCCGTCCCGTCCCCGTCCCGTCCCGTCCCGTCCCGTCCCGTCCCGTCCCGGTCGCGGTCGCGCCGCGGTTCTGGCTGCACGACCCCGCCACGGATGCACGCCCTGTTCCCGGGTGTCGGTCGTCCCGTCGTGCTCAGGTCGTGCATCCGTCCCGGTCTCGGTCGTCGTGTGTCGGATCGACCGGGGGACACCTGCACGGCTCGGGTCCGTCTGCAGGGTCAGACCTGGGTCCCGGTCGTGCAGGCGGGACGAGGTCGTGCAGATGGGACTCGACGACGGAGTCCGGTTCCGTCCCTGTCCCGGTCCCGATCCCGGTCTCGGTCGTCGTGTGCCGGTCGTCGTGTGTCGGATCGACCGGGGGACACCGGCACGACTCGGGTCCGTCTGCAGGGTCAGACCTGGGGTCCGGTCGTGCAGGTGGGACGAGGTCGTGCAGATGGCACTCGACACGGGGGATGGAAGGGGCCGGGACGTCCGACCCAGGACAACGGGAGGACTGAGAGGATGACGGGATGACGGGGATCCGTGCGGGGCTGTGCTCGGTGACGTTCCGTGCCCTGCCGCCGGAGAGGATCGTCGCGCTCGCGGCCGCCGCGGGTCTCGACGTGATCGAGTGGGGCGGAGACGTGCATGTGCCGCCGGGGGATGTCGACCGCGCGGCGGAGGTCGCGCGGATGACCACGGATGCCGGACTCGCCGTCGCGTCCTACGGGTCGTACTTCCGCGCCGGTCCCGAGGAGTCGCTCACCGCGGTCCTCGACAGCGCCGCGGCCCTGGGTGCTGACCGGGTACGGGTGTGGGCCGGTGAACACGGCTCGGCGGAGGTGTCCGCGCCCGAGCGTGCCCGCGTCGTGACGCGGCTCCGCGCGGCGGCGGTCGAGGCGGCCTCCCGGGGCATCGGGCTCGCCCTGGAGTTCCACGGCGGCACGCTCGCCGACACCGCCCCGGCCACGCTCGAGCTGCTGCACGAGGTCGACCACCCGATGCTGTCGACGTACTGGCAGCCCACGGTCGGCGCCCCCGTCCCCGTGGCGCTCGAGGAGTTCCGCCGGCTCGGCCCCCATGTCTCCGCCGCTCATGTCTTCTCCTGGTGGCCGCGCACCGAGCGCCACCCGCTCCGCTCGCGGTCCGCACTGTGGACCCGGTTCTTCGCGGACGCCGCCGCCTCCGCGCACCCGCCGCGCGACGCGCTGCTGGAGTTCGTGCCCGACGACGCCCCTGAGCTCCTCGCCGGGGAAGCCGCCGCCCTCCTCGAGTTCCTCGGGCGGCAGCCGTGAGCGCCCCTCGAAGCGGTTCCGTTCCCGTCGGTAGGCTCGGAGCATGACCCCGTCCGCCACACCGGCAGAGCCGCCGGCCGCGCGTCGCCCCCGTCACGCCCGGGGACCGGCACCCACGCTGCACGACGTCGCGCTCGAGGCCGGAGTGTCCCTGGCGACCGCCTCTCGCGTGCTCAACGGTTCCGAACGCAAGGTCGCGGCGCCCTTCCGGGAGCGGGTGGAGGCCGCCGCCGAAGCCCTCGGCTACACGGCCAACGTCTCCGCGCAGGCGACCGCCCGCGGCCGCTCGCCGGTGATCGCGCTCCTCGTCGCGGACATCGCCGACCCCTACTTCGGTCTCATCGCCTCGGGCGTCGCCCGCGGAGCCGACGAACAGGGGCTCGTCGTGACCGTGGCCATCACCGAGCGCGATCCGGCGCGGGAGGCGCGCATCGTCCGAGCGCTGCGTGGACAGCGTCCGCAGGGCCTCATCCTCGCCGCCTCGCGGACGCAGGAGGAGGGGCAGGCCGAGACCGCTCGCGAGCTCGCCGAGTTCACCCGGCTCGGCGGCCGCGTCGTCGCGTTCGGCGCGGACGGCGACGGCGACCGCCGGGTGGAGATCGACAACCGGGCCGGGGCCGCCGCGCTCGGCCGTCGCATGGCGGAGCTCGGATACCGCTCGGCGGTACTCGTCGGGGCGGCGGAGGGCGTGCGCACCTCGGACGACCGGCTGGCGGGATTCCGGGCCGGATTCGCGGAGGGCGGCGGAGTGGTCGCGCAGACCGTCCGCGGTGACTTCCGTCGGGAGTCCGGGGCGGTGGCGATGACCGAAGCCCTCGCCACCGGTGTCCCCGCGGGCACCGTCGTGTTCGGCATCAGCGACGTCGTCGCGATCGGCGCGATGGCGGCCATCCGTGCAGCGGGCCGTGGGGTCGGCACGGACATCGCGGTCTGCGGCTTCGACGACGTGCCCTCGAGTCGCGACGTCACCCCGGCCCTCACCACGGTCCGCGTGCCGCTGAGTGATGCCGGGTACCAGGCCTTCCGCGCGATCGTCGACGAGGACTGGCAGCAGCCGACGCTCCCCCTCGAGGTGGTCGTACGCGCGAGCACCCCGGGGCTCCGGGCATGACCCGCGTCGTCATCGCTCCGGACAGCTTCAAGGGCACGATCACCGCGGCGGAGGCCGCTGCGGCGCTCGCCGACGGCTGGCGGGAGGTCGAGCCGGCCGCGGACATCGTGCTCCGTCCGATGGCCGACGGCGGGGAGGGGACGGTCGCGGCGTTCGCGACGGCCGTACCGGATGCACAGTGGATGCCGGTCACGGTCGACGGTCCGGCGGGCGCTCCCGTCGAGACGTCGTGGCTGCTCCTGCCGAGCACGACCGACGCCCCGGGCGGCACCGGTGTCGTCGACATCGCCTCGACCTCGGGCATCGAGCTCCTCGAACGTCTGCGCCCCGGGGATGCCGACACGACCGGCTTCGGCCAGGCGATCGCCGCGGCGCTCGATCACGGCGTCTCGCGCCTGATCCTCGGCATCGGCTCCAGCGCCTCCACCGACGGCGGCACCGGCATGCTCACCGCCCTCGGGGCACGCTTCCTCGACGCGGGCGGCGATCCGGTCGCGCGGGGCGCGCGTGGTCTGGCGGACATCGTCACGGCGGATCTCGAGGCCCTGCGTGGGGCGCCGGATGTCCGCGTGCTGACCGATGTCACGAATCCGCTCGTCGGCCCCAGCGGCGCGGCGGCGGTGTTCGGCCCGCAGAAGGGGCTCACGGCGCCGGAGGACATCGCCCACGTCGACGACGCGCTCGCCCATCTCGCCGCCCTCCTGACCGTCGACCCGGAGCTGCCGGGCACGGGGGCCGCCGGGGGGACGGGCGCCGCGCTCGTGCGCTGGGGCGGGGTCCTCGCTCCGGGGGCGGCCGAGGTGGCCGCGCTCGTCGACCTGCCAGGGGCCATTCGTGGTGCCGAGGTCGTGATCACCGGCGAGGGGTCCTACGACGGGCAGTCGGGCGACGGGAAGGTGCCGTCGTTCCTCGCCGCGCTCGCGGCGGAGGCGGGGGCGCGACCGCTGCTCGCCGCAGGACGGGTCGCGGAGGATGCGGACACGACCCTGTTCGCGGAGACCCGGTCCTTGACCGCGCTGGCGGGGTCGACGACCGCCGCCCTGACCGATCCCGCACGCTGGCTCCGGGTCGCGGGCGCGGAGCTGGCTCGGACGCGGTGACCGGCCCGGACGCCCCGCCCGTGGGGGCGACGACGGCGGGGACACGGCCATGCGTTGACACCGCAGAACCGTCGGCATAGACTCGCAACACCGAACGGGAATGCGCTTTCCCGAATCCTTCACGAAGATGTCGAGGACCCCATGTCGTCTGCCCCCTCCGCGACCATGACCCTGGCGCTGGCCGCCGATCGCCCCGAGCCTCCGGGCATCGTCCGCTGGTGGAGCCGCCACTGGCACCCGCTCGTCTTCGTGCTCGCGGTGCTCGCGCTCTGGTGGGTCTCCACGAGCCTCGGGTGGGTGCCGGCCTTCATCATCCCGTCGCCTGCCGACACCTGGGCCGCCTTCACCGACAACGCCGCCTACCTCGCGCAGAACACCTGGGTCACCACCTACGAGACCGTGATCGGATTCGTCATCGCGGTCGTCGTCGGCGTCCTCGTCGCGGTGCTCATGGTCTACTCCCCAGGCCTGGAGCAGACGCTCTATCCCGTCATCCTCTTCGCGCAGGTCATCCCGAAGATCGCCATCGCCCCGCTGTTCGTCGTCTGGCTCGGGTTCGGGGCGGAGCCGAAGATCCTCGTGGCCGTGCTCATGGCGTTCTTCCCTGTCGTCATCTCGGGCCTCGCGGGTCTGCGCACCGTCGACCCGGAGATCCTCCAGCTCGCATCGACCATGGGAGCCAGCCGCTTCAAGACCTTCCTCAAGGTGCGTCTGCCCGCGGCTCTGCCCGAGCTCCTCTCCGGCCTCAAGGTCGCCGCGACGCTCGCGGTCACCGGTGCCGTCGTCGGCGAGTTCGTCGGCGCGAACGAGGGCCTCGGCTACGTGATCCTCCAGGCCAACGGCAACCTCGACACCGCAATGCTCTTCGCCGCGCTCATCATCATGTCGCTGCTCGGCGTCATCCTCTTCGGCATCATCCAGATCGCCGAGCGCTTCCTCATCCCGTGGCACGCCTCCAAGCGCGACGTCGCCGCGGCCACCGTTCGACTCTGACCCCCCTCGCCCCCACGAAAGAAGGCACTGATGAAGAAGTCAGGCACCATCCTCAGCTCGATCGCCCTCGCGTCCGCCGCGGTGCTCGCCCTCTCCGGCTGCGGAGGATCGACGGCCCCGGCGAGCTCCGGCGACGGTGACGGCGGCGAGCTCACGCCGGTCACCCTCATGCTCAACTGGTACCCGTACGGCGAGCACGCCGCGTTCTACTACGGCGTCGATCAGGGCATCTTCGAGGAGCACGGCATCGACCTCACGATCAAGGCCGGCCAGGGCTCGACGAAGACCGCGCAGGCCGTCGGGCAGGGGCAGGTCGACTTCGGCTGGGCGGACACCCCCGCCGTCCTCGCGAACATCGACAAGGGCGTCGGCATCAAGAGCGTCGGCGTCTTCCTGCAGACCACGCCGTCGGCCGTGCAGGTCTTCGCCGACTCCGGCATCTCCAGCCCGGAAGACCTCAAGGGCAAGACCATCGCGGTCTCCGCGGGCGACGCCCCGACCACGACCTTCCCGATGTACCTCGAGGCCGTGGGCCTGGAGGAGGGCGATGTGACGCAGCAGAACCTCGACGCCGCGGGCAAGATCGCCGCCATGCTCTCGGGCAAGGTCGACGGTCTCATCGGCTTCGCGCACGACCAGGGCCCGACCATCGCCGACAAGAGCGGCAAGGACGTCGAGTACCTGCGCTACTCCGACGCCGGCCTGAACTTCTTCAGCAACGGTCTCATCGCGCCCACCGACACCATCGAGAACGACCCGGAGCTCGTCGAGGCGCTGGTCGCCGCGACCTCCGAGGCCTTCGAGGCCGCGCAGGAGGACCCCGAGGCGGCGGTGGCCGCGATGGAGGGCAAGGACCCGCAGATGCCGTCGCAGGAGGTGCTGCTGCACCAGTGGGAGGAGACCATCGAGCTGCTCCACACCGACGCCACCGAGGGCCAGGCTCCCGGCGCGAACGCCACCGAGGACTGGGAGTCCACGCTGGAGGTGCTGTCCGTGGCCGGGCTCATCTCGGGCGAGGGCGACGTGGAGACCTACTTCGACGACGCCTTCACCCCCGGGAAGTGAGACCGATCGCCATGGACACTCACGTGCAGCAGGAACGCGCAGCCGCGGCCACGAGCACCGCTCCGGCGCTCGAGGTCTCGGATCTCGCGATCACCTTCGCCTCCAAGCGGCGCCAGGTCACGGCTCTCGAGGGCGTCGACCTGCGCGTCGAGGAGGGGGAGTTCCTCTCCATCGCCGGGCCCTCGGGGTGCGGCAAGTCGACGCTCTTGAAGGCCGTGGCGGGACTCACCGCTCCGAGCCGGGGCAGCATCCGCCTCCGAGGCGACGAGGTCCGCGGTCCGCGGCAGGATATCGGCTACGTGTTCCAGCGGGCGGCGCTTCTGGAATGGCGCAGCGTCCGCGGCAACATCCTCCTGCAGGCCGAGATGCGCGGGATGGACATGCGCAAGGCACAGGCCCGTGCCGACGAGCTCATCGAGATGACCGGTCTCACCGGCTTCGAGAAGTCCCTGCCGCACGAGCTCTCCGGTGGCATGCAGCAGCGGGTGTCGCTGTGTCGTGCGCTGCTGCACGAGCCCCGGGTGCTGCTCATGGACGAGCCGTTCGGTGCTCTCGACGCCCTCACGCGCGAGCGTATGAACGTCGAGCTCAACCGGATCTGGAGCGCCACCGGCACGACCGTGCTGCTCGTGACCCACTCGGTCGCGGAGGCCGTCTACCTCGCCAGTCGGGTGATCGTGATGGGGCCGCGCCCCGGGCGGATCCTGGAGGAGCACCGCGTCGACCTCCCCGCCCGCCGCGGCTACGCCGATGTTCTGGAGACGGAGGAGTTCCACCGCGTCTCCAGCCGCGTCCGCGAGCTCCTCGGCTCCTCCACCGACGCCGACTGACTCGTCCCATCCCCGGCC
>NZ_LOSO01000011.1:0-43526 GCF_001595495.1 Microbacterium sp. CH1
CGGAAGCTAAGCCTCACAGCGCCGATGGTACTGCAGGGGGGACCCTGTGGGAGAGTAGGACACCGCCGGACTCCTTTTAGACAAAATGGCCACCCATCGTTGGGTGGCCATTTTGCGTTTACAGCACGAAGAGAACAGGGAGCACCATGCCGGAAGAGGAAGAGCGCCGTCCACGTCGCAACGACGACAGGAACCAGCGCAACGATCGTCCTTCCGGAGGTCGCCCCGTCTACCGCGACGGCGCATCTCGCTCCGGCGACCGCGCCCCTCGTCGTGAGGGTGGTTACAACCGTGACAGCGGTGCCCCGCGTCGCGAGGGTGGTTACAACCGCGACAGCGCTCCGCGTCGCGAGGGCGGCTACGACCGTAATGGTGGTGCGCCTCGTCGCGAGGGTGGTTACAACCGTGATGGTGGTGCGCCTCGTCGTGAAGGTGGTTACAACAACCGGGACGGTGCTGCCCCCCGCCGTGAAGGTGGTTACAACCGTGATGGTGGTGCTCCGCGTCGTGAGGGCGGTTACAACAACCGTTACGGCGCCCCGCGTCGCGAAGGTGGTTACAACCGTGATGGTGCTCCGCGTCGTGAGGGCGGTTACAACAACCGTGATGGTGCTCCGCGTCGTGAGGGCGGTTACAACAACCGTGATGGTGCTCCGCGTCGTGAGGGCGGTTACAACAACCGTGACGGTGCCCCGCGTCGCGAAGGCGGCTACAACCGTGACGGTGGCGCGCCGCGACGCGAGGGCGGCTACAACCGTGATGGTGGTGCGCCTCGTCGCGAAGGCGGCTACAACAACCGTGACGGCGCCCCGCGTCGCGAAGGTGGTTACAACCGCGATGGTGCGCCCCGTCGTGAGGGCGGCTATAACCGTGATGGTGGTGCGCGTCGTCGTGAGGGTGGCTACAACCGTGACGGTGGTGCGCCGCGTCGTGAGGGTGGCTACAACCGTGACAGCGCTCCCCGTCGCGAAGGCGGCTACAACCGGGACTCCACTCCGCGTCGCGAGGGTGACTACAACCGGGACTCCGCTCCCCGTCGCGAGGGCGGGTTCGAGCGTGAGCGGGGGAGTGACCGGTCGCGGTCCTTCCCGCAGCGCGGCGGGGCTGGGCGGGAGCGTCCGGCCAACGCGGCGAACGAGCGTCCGCGCTTCGACGAGCCCCGCCTCCCGGACGAGGTCACCGCGCGCGACCTGCATCCGTCCGCGCGCAACGAGCTGAAGACGCTCAGCAAGGAGAACGCCGAGTTCGTCGCTCGTCACCTGGCGATGGCCTCCCGGCTGATCGACGAGGACCCCGCTCTGGCGCACGAGCATGCGCTGGCGGCGTCGCGTCGTGCCGGCCGGATCGCGATCGTCCGCGAGACCCTGGGCATCACCGCCTATGCGACCGGCGACTTCGCCTTGGCGCTGCGCGAGCTGCGTACCTACCGCCGGATCTCCGGCAAGGACGACCAGATCGCCCTCATGGTCGACAGCGAGCGCGGCATCGGGCGCCCCGACCGCGCCCTCGAGACCGGCCGGGCCGTGGATCGATCAGCTCTGACCACGCCCGTGCGAGTCGCGCTGGCGATCGCGATGTCGGGTGCCCGGCTCGACCAGGGAGACCTCGAGCTGGCGCTCGGAGAGCTCGAGATCCCGGAGCTGGACCCGGACCGCGCCTTCGAGTGGAGCCCCGCGCTGTTCGCCGCGCGCGCCGCCGTCCTGGAGGACCTCGGGCGTACGGACGAAGCTGAGTTCTGGGCGCGCCGTGCCGAGGTCGCCGCCGAGGCTCTCGGTGTTGACGAGGCCGGCGATGAGGAGCTTTACGTGGAGGACGGCCTCATCGAGGACGGGTTCTCTGACGACGAGTTCTCCGAAGCTGACGTCGCTTCTGTCGAGGACGAGGCCGACGACGCGATCGAAGCTCCCGTCGCGACCGGGGCCCCCGAGCCCGCGGAGCCGTCCATCGAGGACGAGGTGCGCGAGCTGCTCGGCGAGGACGACGAGACGGACGATGACGAGACAGAGGACGACTCGCCCTCCGCGTCCGAGAAGCCGGAGGCGTAGTGGGGCTCTTCACTGCGAAGGCGCGGAAGCGCCCGGCGGGTCGCACGCCGCTCGAAGGCGTGGACACCGTCCTCGCCGACCTCGACGGCGTGGTCTATGCCGGTCCCGGCGCTCTGCCGCACGCGGTGGAGAGCCTGAACGCGGCGGCGCACGCGGTGCGCCTCGGCTACATCACGAACAACGCCTCGCGCACCGACGCTTCGGTGGCCGCGCACCTCACGAGCCTCGGGCTCGACGTGGCTCCACAGGACGTCGTCACGAGCCCGCAGGCGGCGATGCGTCTGCTGTCCGGGATCGTGCCGGCGCCGGCGACCATCCTCGTGGTGGGCGGCGACGGCCTCGTCGACGAGGTGCAGAAGGCCGGGTACACGGTCACGCGCAGCGCCGAGGACGCGCCGCAGGCCGTGGTGCAGGGCTTCGCGCCCGAGGTCGCCTGGACCGACCTCGCCGAGGCGGCCTTCGCGCTCAAGGTCCCCGAAGACGAGGGCGGCATCCCGTGGATCGCCACGAACACCGACTGGACGATCCCGCGCGAGCGGGGCGTCGCCCCGGGGAACGGCACTCTCGTGTCCGCCGTGCACACCGCGATCGGTCGCCTGGCGACGGTGGCGGGCAAGCCGGAGACCCCGATCTTCGAGGAGGCGCTCGCCCGTTTCGGCGCGGCGAAGGCGCTCTTCATCGGCGACCGCCTCGACACCGACATCATGGGTGCCAGCCGTGCGGGCATCGAGTCCGCCCTGGTGCTGACCGGTATCGACCGTCCCAAGCACGTCCTCGCCGCGCCCGAAGGATCGCGCCCGACCTACATCCTCGGCGACCTGCGCGGTCTGCACGAGCCGTACCCCGAGCCCACCGTGACCGACGGCGTGTTCGACGTGAACGGCGCCGCGGTCCGCGTCCGGGGCGCAGACGTCGAGATCGTCGCCGAGTCCGGCGACCAGCTCGACCTGCTCCGTGCGGGCGCCGCCGCGATCTGGGCGTCCGGGACGCCGGTGTTCGTCCTCCGGGTTCCGGAACGGCTGTACGCGGACCCGTTCCACCGCCCCTGAGCCACGCGTGGCGCCGCCGCCCGTCGGCGGCGCCGCGTACAGTGGAAGCGTGAGCGATGAGACGACGACCAGCGCGCCGACGGACGGCCTGTGGAGTCGTCTGCGCCTGATCGAAGGGCAGCCGCTCGCCGCACGCGCGGACGCGTACTCGGCCCTGCACGACGAACTCTCGCGACGACTCGAGAGCGGATCCCGGCACGACCTGCGGGAGACCCCGGGACCACGATGACGCGACTCGACGCCGCCCTCGCCGCCCGAGGACTCGCCCGTTCGCGCACGCATGCCGCCACCCTCATCGCCGACGGCCTCGTGAGCGTCGACGGCCGCCCGGTCGTGAAGGCCTCGACCGCGGTCAGCGACGACAACACGATCACGGTCGCCGGCGCCGACCACTACGTCAGCCGCGCGGCGCACAAGCTCGTCGCCGGGCTCGACGGCTTCGGCATCCCGGTGCAGGGTCGCCTCGCGCTCGACATGGGGGCCTCGACCGGCGGTTTCACGCAGGTGCTGCGGGAACGCGGCGCGCGCCGTGTCCTCGCCGTGGATGTCGGCCACGGTCAGCTCGCCCCCGCGGTCGCCGCCGACCCCGGCGTCATCGCCGTCGAGGGCTTCAACGTGCGGCACATGACGCGTGACAGCCTCACCGCAGCGACGGGGGAGTCCACGTCGCCCGACCTGGTGGTGGGCGACCTCTCCTTCATCTCGCTCGAGCTCGTGCTTCCCGCGGTGGTCGCCGTGGCCGCGCCGGGCGCCGACGTGCTGCTGCTGGTCAAGCCGCAGTTCGAGGTCGGGAGGACCGCGGTGCGCGGCGGCCTCGTCACCGACCCCGCCACCCGGGCCGATGCCGTCGCCCGCGTGGTGTGGAGCGCGTGGGACGCCGGCATGGGGATGGCGGGGATCGTCTCCTCCCCGATCCTCGGGACCCACGGCAATGCGGAGTATCTCGTGCACCTCGTGCCGGGCGGCGGCAGCAATCCGACAGAATGGATGGACACCATCAACCGGCTGGCAGGGGGACGATGAACGAGCGCAGGATCCTGGTCGTCGCCCACGCGGGTCGCGTCGACACCGTCGCGGCCGCCCGTCGGGTGATCGATGCCCTCCGCGGTGCGGGGGTCCGTCCCGTCCTGGCAGCCGACGACCATGCCGAGCTCGCCGCGGTCGATGCGTTCTTCGCGGACGTCGAGGTGCTGGACGCCTCCGGACCGGCGACGCTCGAGCTCGCGATCGTGCTCGGGGGCGACGGCACGATCCTCCGCGCGGCAGAGCTCGTCCGTGACAGCGGCGCTCCGGTGCTGGGCATCAACATGGGTCACGTCGGCTTCCTCGCGGAGATCGACCGGGACGACATGGACGACGCGATGCGCCGCGTCATCGCCCGTGACTACGAGGTCGAGGAGCGCCTGGCACTGTCGGTGCGCGTGAAGGACGCCTCGGGCGACGTCGTCTTCGAGACCTGGGCCCTGAACGAGGCGACCGTCGAGAAGGCGAGCCGTGAGCGCATGATCGAGGTGGTGCTCGAGATCGACGGGCGGCCGCTGTCGAGCTTCGGCTGCGACGGCATGGTCATCTCCACGCCGACCGGCTCGACCGCCTACAACTTCTCCGCCGGCGGCCCGGTGATCTGGCCGACGGTCGAGGCCATCGCGGTGGTCCCGCTGTCGGCGCACGCGCTCTTCGCGAAGCCGCTCGTGGTGAGCCCCGAGGCGGCCGTGGCCATAGAGATGCTGGAGCGGACGGATGGCTCCGGCATCCTCTGGTGCGACGGCCGTCGTTCCCACGACCTTCCGCCGGGCGCCCGCGTCGTGGTGCGTCGCTCGTCGCGCCCGGTCCGCCTCGCGCGTCTGCACCCCACGGCGTTCACGAACCGTCTCGTGCGGAAGTTCCAGCTGCCCGTCGAAGGATGGCGCGGACAGGAGCGGAGGAGCGACGCATGATCGAGGAGATGCGCATGCAGGGGCTCGGCGTGATCGCCGACGCCGTCCTGCCGCTCGGCCCCGGCTTCACGGCCATCACCGGAGAGACAGGCGCGGGGAAGACCATGGTCGTCACCGGGCTCGGGCTGCTCCTCGGCCAGCGCGCCGACTCGGGCGCCGTGCGCAAGGGAGCAGCGCAGGCCTCGGTGGCCGGGGTGTGGATCGTGCCCGAGAAGGGCGAGGTCGCCGACATCGTGGCCGAGGCCGGGGGAGAGCTGGAGCCGGCCGGTGCCGGCACCGCTGAGCTCTATGTCTCGCGCACCCTCAGCGCCGAGGGCCGCAGTCGCGCGAGCGTCGGTGGGCGGGCCGCGCCGGCAGGGGTGCTGTCCTCGCTCGCGGACGAGCTCATCGTCGTGCACGGACAGTCCGAGCAACTGCGGCTGCGCTCGGCCGCCGCGCAGCGCGACGCCCTCGACCGCTTCGGCGGCGAACCGATCGCCCGGGCGCTGGAGGAGTACCAGGCCGCGTTCGAGCGCTGGCGAACGCTCGACGCCGAGATCATCGACATCACCGCGAACCGTGACCGGCGTGCCGAGGAAGCCGCCCGGCTGCGGGAGGACCTCGCCCTGATCGAGGCGACCGCCCCCGAGGAGGGCGAGGACGAGGAGCTGACGGCTCGTGCCGAGCGCCTCGCGAACGCGGAGGAACTCCGCGTCGCCGCCGCCCTGGCCCACGGAGCCCTCTCGAACGAGGAGGGCGAGCCCGATGCCTCGGCGCTGGTCGCGGAAGCGCGCCGAGCGATCGAGCGCGTGTCCGACCCGAAGCTCGCGGAAGTCGCGGAGACCCTGGCCGACATCGGCTACCGCATTGCCGACGCCGCCGGTGTGCTCTCCGGCTTCCTCGCCGACCTCGACGAGTCCGGTCCGCACGAGCTGGCCGCCGTCGAGGAGCGCCGGGCCGCGCTCGGCGTCCTCATCCGTCAGCACGGCTCGCTGGCGGAGGCCCTGGCGCTGTGGCAGACCGGCTCCGCACGGCTGGCCGAACTCGACGACGACGGAGAGCGCCTGGAACGCCTTACCGCCGAGCGCGACGCGGCCAGGACGGAGCTCGAGGCCCGGGCCGACGCTCTCACCGCGGCCCGGAGCGAGGCGGCCGGCCGACTCGGCGAGGCCGTGACCGCCGAGCTGCACGCGCTGGCGATGCCGGACGCGCGCCTGGAGGTGTCTGTGGCCCCGGGGGCCGAGAGCACCCACGGCCGCGACGACGTCGCCATCCTGCTCGCCCCGCATCCCGGCGCCGAACCCCGCTCGGTCGCCAAGGGCGCCTCCGGCGGCGAGCTGTCGCGGGTGATGCTCGCGATCGAGGTCGTCATCGCGGCGACCGATCCCGTGCCCACCTTCGTGTTCGACGAGGTCGATGCGGGCATCGGCGGCGCGGCGGCGATCGAGGTGGGGCGGCGACTCGCCCGACTCGCCGAGAAGTCGCAGGTGATCGCCGTCACCCATCTCGCGCAGGTCGCCGCCTTCGCGAACAACCATCTCACCGTCGTGAAATCGCACGACGGCGCCGTCACTGCGTCCAGCGTGCGGCGGCTCGACGGGGAGGAGCGCGAGGCCGAGATGGCCCGTCTGCTCTCCGGACTCGCGGATTCCGATGCCGCACTCACCCACGCCCGCGAGCTTCTCAGCCTCGGCGTCTGAATGAACTGTTAGGATAGAAGCCCGTGATGAACTCTTCTTCTGCGGGGCCCAAGAACGACACGACCAAGCACATCTTCGTGACCGGTGGTGTCGTTTCGTCTTTGGGCAAGGGGCTCACCGCGGCCAGCCTGGGCAACCTCCTGACCGCTCGCGGACTCCGCGTGGTCATGCAGAAGCTCGACCCGTATCTGAACGTCGATCCGGGCACCATGAACCCGTTCCAGCACGGCGAGGTGTTCGTCACCGACGACGGTGCGGAGACCGACCTCGACATCGGCCACTACGAGCGCTTCCTCGACATCAACCTGTCCGAGGCGGCCAACGTCACGACCGGTCAGATCTACTCGCAGGTGATCGCCCGCGAGCGCCGCGGCGAGTACCTCGGCGACACCGTGCAGGTCATCCCGCACATCACCGACGAGATCAAGCGCCGCATGCGGCTGCAGGCCACCGAGGACCCGCGTCCCGACGTGATCATCACCGAGGTCGGCGGCACGGTCGGTGACATCGAGTCGCAGCCGTTCCTCGAGTCGGCGCGCCAGCTTCGTCACGAGCTCGGCCGCGACAGCGTGTTCTTCGTGCACGTCTCGCTCGTGCCGTTCATGGGCGCGTCCGGCGAGCAGAAGACCAAGCCGACCCAGCACTCGGTCGCCGCGCTCCGCCAGGTCGGCATCCAGCCCGACGCCCTCGTGCTCCGCAGCGACCGCCCGGTGAGCGCGAGCAACCGCAACAAGATCGCCCTGATGTGCGACGTCGACGTCGAAGGCGTCATCAACACCGTCGACCTGCCGAGCATCTACGACATCCCGTCGACCCTCAACGAGCAGGGCCTCGACTCCTACATCGTTCGTCGCCTCGGCCTCGACCAGAAGGCGGACGACGTCGACTGGACGCGCTGGAACAAGGTGCTGCACGCGGTGCACAACCCGAAGCACGAGGTCACGATCGGTCTCGTCGGCAAGTACATCGACCTTCCCGACGCCTACCTGTCGGTGACCGAGGCACTCAAGGCGGGCGGCTTCGCGCAGGAGACCAAGGTCAACATCCGCTGGATCCCGTCCGACCTCTGCGAGACCCCCGAGGGCGCGCAGGAGCAGCTGGCCGAGCTGGACGGCATCTGCGTTCCCGGAGGCTTCGGCATCCGCGGCATCGAGGGCAAGCTGGGTGCGCTGAAGTTCGCCCGCGAGCAGGGTATCCCGACCCTCGGCCTCTGCCTGGGTCTGCAGTGCATGGTCATCGAGTACGCCCGCGACGTGGCCGGGATCGCCGGAGCCTCGTCCAGCGAGTTCGACCCGGACACCGCCGAGCCCGTCATCGCGACCATGGCCGAGCAGATCGAGATCCTCGACGGCGGCGACCTGGGCGGCACCATGCGCCTCGGCCTGTACAAGGCGGCTCTCGCGGAGGGTTCGCTGGCGCGTGAGGTCTACGGCGCCGCCGAGGTGTCCGAGCGTCACCGTCACCGCTACGAGGTCAACAACGCCTACCGCGATCGCCTGTCCGAGGCCGGTCTGGTGTTCTCGGGCCTCAACCCGGAGCTGGACCTCGTCGAGTACGTCGAGCTGCCGCGCGACGTGCACCCGTATTACATCGCCACCCAGGCGCACCCGGAGCTGCGCTCGCGTCCGACCGACCCGCACCCGCTGTTCCGCGGGCTCGTCGGCGCGGCCATCGCCCGCCACCGCGCGAGCGAGCTGTTCGACGTGCCCGTCGATGAGTGAGTCGGAGGCGCCGGCCGTCGCGGAGCCGCTGCGCGACGAGCCCTTCGAGCCGGAGGTCCTGAGCAGCGACCTCGTCTACGAGGGGCGCGTCTGGGACGTGCGCTCCGACCGGGTCCGCTACGGCGAGGGCGAGATCGTGCGACAGTACGTCGCCCATCCCGGGGCCGTCGCGATCCTCGCGCTGGACGACGAGGGACGGGTGCTGCTCATCCAGCAGTACCGTCACCCGATCCGCCACCGCGACTGGGAGCTGCCGGCCGGCCTCCTCGACATCGCGGGGGAGGAGCCCGTGGCGGCCGCCCGCCGCGAGCTCGCGGAGGAGGCCGACCTCGTCGCCGCGCACTGGGAGCCCCTGGTGTCGTCGTGGACGACGCCGGGAGGCAACGACGAGCTCATCCAGGTGTTCCTCGCGACGGGGCTCACCGCCGCCGCGGCCGCGCACGCCCGCGAAGACGAGGAGGCGGACATCCGTCTCGCCTGGCTTCCCCTCGAGGAGGCGGTCGCCGGAGTCCTGGCGGGACGCCTGCGCAACGGCATCCTCGCGCTCGGCGTGCTGGCGACCGCGCAGAGGCTGCGCGACCGGAGCTGAGCATGCAGCTCGATCGCGCCCTCGACGCGTATCTGCGTCACGTCACGATCGAGCGCGGGCTCAGCGCGCACACGGTCGGCGCCTACCGCCGCGACCTCGAGGGCTACCGGGACTGGCTCACGGCGGAGGGGATCGACGACACCGCGGACATCACGCCCGCCGTCGTTGACCGCTTCATCGCCGACCGCGCCTCGGCGGAGCCGCCGCCGGCCGCGACGAGCCTGGCGCGCCTGCAGTCCTCGGTGCGCGGCTGGCACCGGTTCCTCGCCCGTGAGGGGATCGAGGCGGACGATCCGACCGGACGGCTCCGCCCGCCGAAGACCCCGCGCCGGCTGCCGAAAGCCCTCACGATCGACCAGGTGGAGCGGCTGCTCGCCGCGCCTTCGGCTGAGGAGCCGCTCGGCATCCGCGACCGGGCGCTCCTGGAACTCCTCTACGCCACGGGCGCCCGGGTGTCGGAGGCGGTCGGACTCGACGTCGACGACATGGCGCACGGCGAGGTGCTGCGCCTGCGGGGCAAGGGCTCGAAGGAGCGCATCGTCCCGGTGGGGTCGTACGCCCGCGCCGCCGTCGACGCCTACCTCACCCGGGTCCGCCCGGAGCTCGCCGCGAAGGGCCGCGCATCGGCCCGGCTCTTCCTCGGCGCACGCGGTGCCCCGCTCTCGCGACAGAGCGCCTGGCTGGTGATCCGTTCCGCCGCGGAGCGCGCACAGCTCACGACCGAGGTCTCCCCGCACACGCTGCGCCACTCGTTCGCGACGCACCTCCTGCAAGGCGGCGCCGACGTGCGGGTGGTGCAGGAGCTGCTGGGGCACTCCTCGGTCGCGACCACGCAGATCTACACGCATGTGTCGGTGGATGCTCTCCGTGACATCTACGCGACCTCTCATCCCCGGGCACGCTGACCGCGCAGGCCGCGGCCGGTACCGGGACCGCCGCGCGCCGAGCCGGCTGGGGAACGCTGGGCGGCTACAATCGAGCAAGCACGAAGGAGCAGGAGAACCGGTGGCTGAGAAAGTGGCGAAGTCCAGGGCGAAGGCGCAGAAGGCCGACGACACCCCCATGGGACCCACCGGCCGTCCGTACCAGGGCTTCCCGATCCCGGCGCCTCTGAAGTCGCACGGCCCGGCCCGCATCATCGCGCTCTGCAACCAGAAGGGCGGCGTCGGCAAGACGACCACCTCCATCAACCTCGCCGCCGCGCTCGCGGAGTACGGCCGCAAGGTGCTCGCCGTGGACTTCGACCCGCAGGGCGCGCTGTCCGCCGGTCTCGGCATCCAGACACACGACGTCCCGACGGTCTACGACCTCCTGCTCGACACGAAGCGCGATGCGCACGACGCGATCGTGCACTCGAACGTGCCCGGTCTCGACGTGCTCCCCGCGAACATCGACCTCTCCGCCGCGGAGGTGCACCTCGTGAACGAGGTCGCCCGCGAGACGATCCTCGCCCGCGTGCTGCGCCAGGTGGCGGGGGAGTACGACGTCATCCTCATCGACTGCCAGCCGTCGCTCGGTCTGCTGACCGTGAACGCGCTGACGGCGGCGCACGGCGTCATCATCCCGCTCGAGTGCGAGTTCTTCGCGCTCCGCGGTGTCGCACTCCTCATCGAGACCATCGACAAGGTCCGCGACCGGCTGAACCCCTCCATCGAGATGGACGGCCTGCTGGCGACGATGTACGACCCGCGCACGCTGCACTCGCGCGAGGTGCTGGAGCGCGTCGTGGAGGCGTTCGGCGACGACGTGCTGGAGACCGTGATCGGCCGCACCGTGAAGTTCCCGGACGCGTCGGTCTCGGGGGTCCCGATCACCGAGTTCGCTCCGGAGCACGCGGCCGCACAGGCATACCTGCGGCTGGCCAGGGAGCTGGTCGCCCGTGGCGCCGTCGCCTGACGAGCTCGGTACCGCTGAGGTCCCGGCACCCGCCGACGCGATCGACGCCGCGGAGCCGTCCTCCGCCGGCGACGCCACGGGGTTCCGTGTCTCGCTGTCGAATTTCGACGGCCCCTTCGACCTCCTGCTGAACCTCATCTCGAAGCATGAGATGGACATCACCGAGGTGTCGCTGAGCGCCGTCACCAACGAGTTCATCGCGTACCTCGCCGACCTGGAGGACGAGGAGGACCTCGACCAGGCGTCGGAGTTCCTCGTCGTCGCCGCGACCCTGCTCGACATGAAGGTGGCGGGCCTGCTGCCGCAGGGCGAGCTCGTCGACGCCGAGGCCGTCGCCCTGCTCGAAGCGCGCGACCTGCTCTTCGCCCGTCTCCTGCAGTACCGCGCGTTCAAAGAGGTCTCCGCGTGGTTCTCGCGGTGCCTGCAGCGGGAGGACCGCCGTCATGTACGTGCGGTACCGCTGGAGGAGAAGCACCGGAAGCAGACACCAGAGCTCGTCTGGTCGCTCACGCCCGACGACTTCGCGGCGCTGGCGCTCCTGGCCTTCGCGCCGAAGGAGATCCCGCACGTCGGGCTCGACCATCTGCATGCACCCCTGGTCAGCATCCGCGAGCAGGCCGCGATCGTCGTCACGCTGCTGCGCGGCACCGAGTCGCTGAGCTTCCGCGAGCTCGTCGCCGGCGTCTCGGAGCCGGGTATCGTCGTGGCCCGCTTCATCTCGGTGCTGGAGCTGTACCGCCACGCGGCGCTCTCCTTCGAACAACTGGAACCGCTCGGGGAGCTCACCCTCCGCTGGGCCGCCGACTCCTGGTCGGACGAGACACTCGCGACCCTGGGGGCCGACTATGACCGATGACGTGACCGCGGCAGAGACCGGGCTCCCCGAGGAGCCCGTCGCCGTGACGGGTTCCGAGCTCCCGCTCAGCGAGCGTGTGGAGGCGATCCTCTTCATCGTCGACGAGCCGATCGGCCTGGTGGCCCTCGCCGCCGCGGTCGGCGCGCCGGTGCCCGCCGTCCGGCAGACGGTCGAGTCGCTGGTCGAGGACTACGACGGTCGAGGCGCGGGTCCGCGGCGCGGCTTCGAGCTGCGGGAGGTCGGCGGTGGATGGCGGCTCTACGTCCGCGAGGACCTTGATCCGGTCGTAGCGGAGTTCGTCGGGGGTCAGGCGCCGGCCCGGCTCTCCCAGGCGGCGCTGGAGACGCTCGCGGTGATCGCGTACAAGCAGCCGGTGACGCGGAGTCAGGTGGCCTCGATCCGCGCGGTCAACGTCGACTCCGTGGTCCGCACCCTGCTCGCGCGGGGGCTGATCACCGAACTGTTCGCCGATTCCGAGACCGGCGCGATCAACTACGGCACGACCGATGCACTCCTCCAGCATCTCGGCATCAACTCTCTGGATGAGCTTCCGCCGATCTCGCCGCTTCTCGACGACGGCGCCGACGGCTTCGACGAAGGGACGGTCCGATGACCACCGACGCCCACGATTCCAGCGCCCCCGAGGGCGTGCGACTGCAGAAGGTGCTGGCGGCCGCCGGTGTGGCGTCCCGTCGGGTCGTCGAGCAGTACATCGTCGAGGGACGCATCCGCGTGAACGGCCAGGTGGTCACCGAGCTCGGCCGCCGCATCGACCCGGAGCGGGACCTCGTGGACGTGGACGGCACCGCGGTGCAGCTCGACGTGTCCAAGCGCTACGTGATGCTGAACAAGCCGACGGGTGTGGTCAGCAGCATGCGCGACGAGAGCGGACGCCCCGATCTCCGACGCTTCACGAAGGACTACGAGGAGCGGCTGTACAACGTCGGGCGTCTGGACGCCGAGACCAGCGGACTGCTGCTGCTCACCAACGACGGCGAGCTCGCGCACGTGCTCGCGCATCCCTCCTTCGGCGTCACCAAGGTCTACATCGCGAAGGTCGAGGGGAGCGTGACGGCGCAGACCATCTCGAAGCTCACGAAGGGCATCGAGCTGGAGGACGGCCCCATCGCCGCCGACAAGGCCCGCCTGCTGGACACTTCGACAGGCTCAGTGCAGGCCAAGTCGCGCGGCTCGAGCCTCGTCGAGCTCACACTGCACTCCGGACGCAATCGGATCGTGCGCCGCATGATGGCGGCGGTCGGCCATCCGGTCACGGAACTCGTGCGGCGTCAGTTCGGTCCGCTGCACCTGGGAACCCTCCCGGCCGGTCGGACGCGGGAACTGAGTAAAATCGAACTCGGCGCGCTGCTGACTCTCGCGCGCCGGGAATCCGGTGTCGCCGAGGCGCCAGGCGAGCAGGAGAGCGAATGACCCAGACGACGAGTGCGCCCGCGGCGCGGAAGACCGGTGCCGTGGCGCCGCGTCTGTCCGGCACCGTGCGCATCGTCGGCGCCGGGCTGCTCGGTGCCAGCGTCGGCCATGCCCTCCGTGCGAAGGGCATCGATGTCGTCCTCACCGACGCGTCCCCTGCGCAGCTGCGCCTCGCCGTCGACTACGGCGCCGGACGCCTTCCGCAGGATGACGACGCCCCGGTGCTCGTCGTCGTGGCCGTGCCGCCGGACGTGACCGCCGACGTGATCCAGGCCGAGCTCGAGCGGTACCCCGACGCCGTCGTGACCGATGTCGCGAGCGTGAAGCTGGAGCCGTTCCGCACACTCCGGGAGCGGGGCGTGAACCTCGCCCGCTACATCGGCTCGCACCCGCTCGCCGGTCGGGAGCGCGGCGGGGCGATCTCGGCGAGAGCCGATCTCTTCATCGGGCGGCCGTGGGTCGTGTGCCGCGACGAGGACACCACCGCGCGCGACCTCGCGCTGGTCGAGGCACTGGCCCTCGACGTCGGCGCGATGCCGCTGGAGATGACCCCGGAGGAGCACGACCGCTCCGTCGCCCTCACCTCGCACGTGCCGCAGGTCGTCGCGAGCCTCCTCGCCGGTCGTCTGGCCGGGGCCGAGGAGGGCGCCCTCCGCTTGGCCGGGCAGGGCGTGCGGGACACGACGCGCATCGCCGCGTCCGCTCCGGAACTGTGGGTGCAGATCCTCGGGGCCAACGCCGGTCCCGTCGTCGAGATCCTCGACGCGCTCGCGACCGACCTGAGCGAGGTCGCCGACGCGCTACGCGCTCCCGGGGCCCCGGGAGCCCGACGCGTGCTCGCGGAGACCATTCGCCAGGGCAACGACGGCGTCGAGCGTCTGCCCGGCAAGCACGGGCAGAACCGACGCTTCGAGACACTGGTCGTCATGGTCGACGACACCGCCGGTCAGCTGGGTCGCCTGTTCGGCGAGCTCGGCGAGCTGGGCGTCAACGTCGAGGACCTGCGCCTGGAGCACTCTCCGGGCGCGCAGTTCGGCCTCGCCGAGATCAGTGTCGACCCCGCGGCGCTGCACGGCGCGATCACCGGGCTCCAGGAACGCGGCTGGCGCATCGCAGGGAACACCAATGACTGACACCTCCACCATCTCCGCGACGAAGTTCATCGCGATCGACGGGCCCGCCGGGTCCGGGAAGTCGAGCGTCTCCAAGGCGATCGCGCGTCGCGAGGGCTTCGGCTACCTCGACACCGGGTCGGCCTACCGGGCACTCGCCTGGCATGTGCTCGATCGCGGTGCCGACACCGACGACGCTGAGGCCGTGCGCGCCGCGGCAGCCGACTTCCCCGTCCGCCTCGGGCTCGACCCGGACGACCGCACGGTGCGCGTCGGCGACGTCGACGTGACGGAGGCGATCCGCGAACCGCGCGTGTCCGGTGCCGTGAGCGGCGTGGCCCGCGTGCCGGAGGTGCGCACCCAGGTCAACGAGCTCTTCCGCGCTCTGGTCGCCGAGGCGCCGTACCCGGCCGTCGTCGTCGAAGGACGCGACATCACGACCGTCGTGGCACCGGATGCGCCCGTGCGCATCCTGCTGACCGCGGCGCCGGAGGTGCGGGCCGCCCGCCGCGCGGGCGAGCTCGCGGGCGAGAACGCCGCCGCCGTGGCGGACGCGCTGCACAAGCGCGACGCCTCCGACAGTGCCGTCGTCGACTTCCTCAACGCCGCGGAGGGCGTGGAGGTCGTCGACTCGACCGCACTCGATTTCCCCCAGACCATCGACGCCGTCCTCTCGGTGATCGAACGACTCCGAGGAGCAGACCGTGGCTGACGACGAATACGAAGGCGGTCCCGACCAGCTCGCCGAGAAGCTCGAGCAGATCGATGACCAGCTCGCCGAGCAGCGCGCGGAGACCCTGCGCGCCGGGCTCGCCGACTACGAGCTCGACGACGAGGACGCCGCGCTCCTCGCCGGCGTGGCGCTGGGCGAAGACGGTATCGAGTTCCTGCCTGCGCTCCCGGTGGTGGCGATCGTCGGGCGGCCGAACGTGGGCAAGTCCGCGCTCGTGAACCGGATCCTCGGCCGTCGTGAGGCCGTCGTGGAGGACACCCCCGGCGTCACCCGCGACCGCGTCACGTACAAGGCCGAGTGGAACGACCGCCGCTTCACCCTCGTCGACACCGGCGGGTGGGAGCCGGACGCCCGCGGCATCGATCGTTCGGTGGCGGCGCAGGCCGAGGTCGCGATCGACCTGTCCGATGTCGTCCTGTTCGTCGTCGACGCCATGGTGGGCGCCACCTCGACCGACGAGCACGTCGTGAAGCTGCTGAGGAAGAGCGGCAAGCCGGTCTTCCTCGTCGCCAACAAGATCGACGACGCTCGTCAGGAGCCGGAAGCGGCCGCCCTCTGGAACCTCGGTCTCGGGGAGCCGCACCCGGTGTCCGCGATCCACGGTCGCGGTGTGGCCGACCTGCTCGACGCCGTGCTGGAGAAGCTGCCGGAGATCTCCGCGGTGGCGAAACAGGAGATCGGCGGTCCGCGCCGCGTCGCGATCCTGGGGCGTCCGAACGTGGGCAAGTCCTCGCTGCTGAACAAGGCCGCGGGGGAGGAGCGCGTCGTCGTCAACGATCTCGCCGGCACGACTCGCGACCCCGTGGACGAAGTCGTGGAGCTGGGCGGCAAGATGTGGCGCCTCGTCGACACGGCCGGTATCCGCCGCCGCGTGCACATGGCGCAGGGCGCGGACTTCTATGCGTCGCTGCGTACCTCGGCGGCGCTGGAGAAGGCCGAGGTCGCGATCGTCGTCCTCGACGTGTCGGAGTCGATCAGCGAGCAGGACGTGCGGATCATCGACCTCGTGCTCGAGTCGGGTCGCGCGCTCGTCCTGGCGTTCAACAAGTGGGATCGCCTCAACGACGACGACCTGGAGAACGCCGACCGCCGCCGCTACCTGGAGCGCGAGATCGAGCAGGACCTCGCCCACGTGGCCTGGGCCCCGCGAGTCAACATCTCGGCGAAGACCGGCCGTCACCTCGACAAGCTCGTCCCGGCGCTGGAGATGGCCCTGGAGAACTGGGACCGCCGGATCCCCACGGGCAAGTTCAACGCGTTCCTCGCCGAACTCGTCGCCGAGCATCCGCACCCCGTCCGTGGCGGGAAGCAGCCGCGCATCCTCTTCGGCACGCAGGCCTCGACCCGTCCGCCGACGTTCGTGCTGTTCACGACCGGCTTCCTCGACCCGGGCTACCGTCGGTTCATCCAGCGCCGCCTGCGCGAGCTCTACCCCTTCGAGGGCACGCCGATCGTCATCAACATGCGCGTGCGGGAGCGTCGCCAGCGCTGAGTCGTTGCCGCGCATGTCGCGGTGGTGGCGCCGGAGCCCCGATGCTGTGAAAAGCTGAGGGGGTGACTGTCGTACCTCCTGCCGCCGGTGAACCGCGTCGCCCCGAGGGGCCTCGCGATCCCGGCGATGCCTGGGTGGTCGCGGACACCGGGGAGCGGTACTGGGGGCGCTTCGGTGCGGCTGGTCTCCTCGCCGTCGACCCGGAGCGCGGCATCCTGCTGCAGCATCGCGTGGCGTGGAGCCACTTCGGCGGCACCTGGGGCCTGCCCGGCGGCGCGCTGCACGAGGGCGAGGCGGCCATCGTGGGCGCCGTGCGGGAGGCGCAGGAGGAGGCGGGAGTGCCGAATGGTGCGGTGCGGCCGCGCTTCACGAGCGTGCTCGACCTCGGCATCTGGTCGTACACCACCGTCGTCGCCGATGTCCGCACGCCGTTCGACCCGGTGATCAGCGATCCTGAGAGCGTCGCGTTGTCGTGGGTGCCCGTCGAGGACGTGGACGGGCTGCCGCTGCACCCCGGCTTCGGTGCGGCGTGGCCGATGCTGCGGGCTCAGCTCTCGGCGCATCCGGTGGTCGTGGTCGACGGCGCCAACGTCGTGGGCTCGGTCCCGGACGGCTGGTGGAAGGATCGCGCCGGGGCCGCCGCACGACTGCGCGATCGTCTGACCGGGCTGGCCGTGCCCGCGGACGACCTCGGCCTCGCGGGGGACGCCTGGTTCCCCGAGGTCTCGCTCGTCGTGGAAGGTCGTGCGCGGGACATCGCGGAGGCCGCTGCGGGGGGATCGCCGGCAGATGCGGCGGCCGCAGAAGCCGGAGTCGCGGGCTTGGCCCTGAACGTCGTGCGCGCGGAGGGCGCCGGTGACGACGCGATCGTGGCCGAGGTCGAACGCCGGGTCGCGAGCGCGTCGCCGGTTCTCGCGGTGACCAGTGACCGCGAGCTGCAGTCCCGCGTCGAGGCCGCCGGGGCGCAGGTGCGCTCGAGCGGCTGGCTCCTCCGTCTGCTCGACGCCTGAGCGAGACGCGGGCGCCCCGCTCCGCGGATCCCGGTACTCGTACAGTGGCGTGGCGTGCCATGTTGTCTGAGGCGGCACGGCGTGGTCTGACGTGGCGCGGCACGACGTGGTCTGGCCTGGCGCGGCACGACGTGGTCTGGCCTGGCGCGGATCGACGTGGCCTGCGCCCCTGCGCTCGAAGGACCCGTCGTCGTGATGGTGGCGCGCTTCAGGTGAAGGCAACCCGACGTGGGGCGCGATCGGTGTGGACCGCGCCGAGGGGACTTCGCCATTCGAGGACCCCACCGGGTCGCTGTCGTACTGTCCAGCGGTGAGCCTCCGGGATATCGGGGTGTTTCAGCACGTGGTGTCCGCGGCAGAGATGCGCGAGGTTGTCGACCCGGGTCGGGCCGCCCTTCGCGTGATCCCAGGTGTGGTCGATGTCGCAGCGGTGTACCGGCTGGCGACATCCGGGGAACCGGCAGTGGTGATCGCGGGCCCGGAGCAACCGGCGCATGCTCTCGGTCGGGCTGTAGGCGTCCGTTTCGATGACCTGCCCGTGCGGATCGAGGAACAACCGCGTCCAGCCCCCGTCGCGACCGGCCAGAGCTCGCGCGATGTCCGGGTGCAGAGCGCCGTGTCCGTCCAGTTCGGCCGGACGGTCGTCGAGCCCCGCGAGGGTCGTCGCCGCCACGGTCACCTGCAGGCGGCCGCGCACGCCGGCGAGGCCCTCGCTCTCGACGGCGCTCGGATCGGCGGTGAGGAGCAGATCGGTCAGAAGGTCGGCCTGCACCTGGCTCCAGGTGCGGGTGTCTGCGGGGAGCGATTCCGCCTCGGGGTCGAGTGCGTAGGTGTCGCCGTCGACGCTGGAGATCGTCGGGTCCGACCGAGTCTCGCCGCGCGGGCGATCCGTCGCGACGCTGTGAGCAGTCAGCAGGTCGTCACGCGCCAGGGCCGGGCGAAGCGTCGCCTCGTCCGGGCCCGACCCCGCAGTCCCCGACCCCGCAGTCCCCGCATCACGCGCAGTCCCCGCATCACGCGCGGGACCCGCATCACGGGCCCGGATGACCGTGCGGGTGAGCTGATTCAGCCGGTCGGCGATCGCCACCGCCGCCCATTCCGGGAGGATCGCCGTCAGGACAGCGAGGCCGTCGTCGACCGATCGCACCGTGACGCAGCGCTCATCCGCGGCGCGGCGGTGTCGCTCCGTGATCGTCTCGCCGACGAGCGCGGAGGCGACGCGGCGGGCATGCACCCGCGTGCGCGCTGCGGTCTCGGCTTCCGCGACGACGAGCACCGCCGTCTCGAACAGGGCCATCGTCTCGGGCGCGACGACGCGGTTGCGGATGGCCTCGGCCACGATGGCGCTCGCCCGTGCGACTTCGCGGACGTGTGCGGAGCTCAGAGCCCCAATGTGGAAGGCCTCTCGCACGCGGGGGAGTGCCGTGCTCAGGGCGAGAGCATCGGCGAACGCGAACTCCATGGTCCCGGTGGAAAGACGCGCCGCCGTGGCGTACTCGGCGACCATCGAGCGGTGGATGGCATCACGGTGGTGCGGGGCCGCGGCCACGTCTTCGTCATGGAAAGCGATCTGCGCCACCAGCAGCTCCGCAGCCTCTGCCTCCAGCGCTGCGATGCGTCGACGGGTCGCCGTCCAGGCGTCTCGCACGCGCCTCCGCTCCTCCAGGTCGAGGGGTGCGGTCGGCGGATTCGTCATGCCTCAATTTTAGAACATATGTTCGAATCAAGGAAGGATTCAGTTGTGTTGTATATCGCCTCGTCCGCGGAGGCGGTCGATGTCCCGACGCTCCCGCTTCGTCGGTCGTCCGGCGCCGCGGTCCCGGACGCCGAGGGCTGCCTGCGGCTCGCGTTCCGGCGTCCGGTCTTCGTAGGCGAGGGCGGCCAGCGGCGCGCCGACGCGCTTGACGAGGATCTGGCGCACGATCAGGATCCGGTCGAAGCCCGCGATGCGGATGCGGAGTTCATCGCCCACGCGAACCGCCTGTGCGGCCTTCGCCTTGTCGCCGTTGACGCGCACATGCCCCGCGCGGCATGCGGTGGTCGCAGCGGACCGGGTCTTGTAGACGCGCACCGCCCAGAGCCAGCTGTCCACCCGCGCGCTGTCGACCATCAGGCGGCCCTCCGCTGCAGGGAGACGAGGGCGCCAGCGACGATCAGTCCCTGGCCGAGCGTGTACGTGAGCATCACGGCGGGGCTGCTCCACGCCGGAAGGGCATCCGGAAGAAAGAGCCGGAAAGCGAGGATCGTGTCGCTCGCCAGGAAGAACGCGCCGCCCGTCGCGACGAGCGGATGGCATCGTGCGGCGAACGCGGCGGTGCCCGCGAGGAGCAGGCCATACAGGGCGACGCCGATGAAGAGCGGGCCCGTGTGCGGGCCGAGGACGAGGATCATCGCGAGCCACCAGGCGGCGTAGATCGCCGTCCACCACGGCAGCCGGCGACGCGCCAGGTGTCGGGCGAAGAGGACGATGTAGGCGATGTGCGCGAGACCGAAGAAGGCGAGCATGAGCGGAAGCTCGGGTGCCGCGGGAAACAGCACGCCCGCGCCGTCACCCAGCCAGGAGAAGAGCAGGGCGACGAGGAGCAGAGCCGCCGTCACGGGTGGGTGGATCCGTCGCGCCGCCACCAGCACCGGTACCACGAGCAGCGGCATGAGCAGCAGCTTCGTCGGACCCGCGAGATCGTGGCCGAGCGCCAGAAGTACGACGTGCAGGGCGGAGACCACGGCGTAGGGGAGGAACGCCCACACGATCGCGGGAGGAAGGGTGCGGCGCTGCATCCCTCCATCGTATGACCGGAGGGGCATGTCGTCCCGAAGGTGGTCGATCGGACCGGGCCGACTCAGGACTCGACGGTGACCGTCGCCACAGCACCCGCGGCATCGAGGTGCACGGCGGGCCAGTAGCCCTCCGGGAAGTGCTCACCGCAGGAGTCCGTGAAGTGGAGGACGACGGTGCCGTCACCGGAGGCCTCGATGGTCTCGAGGTCCAGGTCGTCCGCCGCCTCGTCGAGGTCGGTGAGGTCTGGGTCTCCGGTGCTGAACGTTGTCACCACGGCATCCGAGGCGACGCGGCGGAGGCCCGGGAGGCCAGCGATGACCGCACGCAGCCGGGGGAGCAGTGGAGCGACATCGCCTGGCGATGCGCCCTCGACCATCAGCTCGTAGGTGCTGCCGTCGACCTCGGTGCTGCCGACGAACCAGTCGTGGGTGAGGACGGAGCCGTCGTCGAGCTCGGAGGTCGCCCGGTGGAGCGGTCCGAGGTCGGGATCGTCGAGGGAGGAGTTCGCGTCGCTCATGCCTTCACGCTATCGGTCCCGTTCGGTGTGATATTCAGGGCGACGAGCACGCGCCCCGGCTTCATCACCGCCTTCTCCGTGAAACCTGCGCGCAGGAACGTCCCGAGCGTGCCGTGGTACAGATCGTTCGCGCGCTGCTTCTCGCCACGGGTGTCGACGGGATACCCCTCGATGAGGCGGGCGCCCGACTCCCGCGCGACGGCGATCGCGGCCTCGAGCAGTTCGGCGTTGAGCCCGATGCCCCGATGCTCCCTGCGGACGACGAAGCAGGTGACCGCCCACACGGATTCGTCATCGAACGGCTCGGTGCTCGATGCGGCGATCGTGCGGGTTCGGGGGATCCGGGCTTGCCGGGTGCGCGGTCCGATGCGGATCCAGCCCGCGGCCTCGCCGTCGACGTATGCGACCAGCCCCGGAGGGGGACCCTCGTCGATCTCGGCGCGGAACATCTCGGTGCGCTGAGGGGTGGTGGTCTGATTCCAGTCCTTGTTCGGCAGCACCGGCCAGATGCACTGGCAGCTCGCCCCATCGCCGCCGCCGGTGAGCGCGTGCTGAACGTCATCCCAGCGGGCGGTCGTCGCCAGCGCGGTCGTGATCGTCGACATGCAGGCGACGGTACAAGCAGCGTCCGACACCCCGCAACGCCTCGGTTCGCGAGAGTGCCTCCGGTGCGGCTAAGATGGGGGAGTTGCCTGCGCGAGAGTGCAGAACAACGGGCTGTGGCGCAGCTTGGTAGCGCACTTGACTGGGGGTCAAGGGGTCGCAGGTTCAAATCCTGTCAGCCCGACAATCGAGGGCCGGAATCTCGCAAGAGTTTCCGGCCCTTCTGCATTCCTGGGATGGCCGAGGGCGCCAAGAGGGCACGCCTGATGCGACCCTCCGCGACCGTCAGCGCGTGGGAAGAGCCTCCGCGATCGTCCCCTGGGGCGCGCCGACCAGCGTCTCGCAGGCCTGTGCCAGCCGGGCGGCGAACAGCGCGGCGTCGGTGCGGCGGGTCAGCGCATGCGCTGCGATGCCGTCGATCATGGCGAGGATCTGCCAGGCCACGGCATCCGTGTCATCGGTGCGGAACACCCCGGAGCGCCGGCCCTCCTCGATGAGCTGCGCGATGAACGACTGCCAGGCGCTCATCTGCTCGTCGATGGCCACCGACAGCGCCGCGCTGCCGCGGCCGAGGGACCAGGCGTCCACCCACACGAGCGTGATGTCGTCGTGATCGCTGCTGAGGACCGTGGAGATCATCCGCGCCACCCGAGCCGCCGGCTCGCTCTCGGTCTCGGCCTGGGTGCGGACGTCGTCCAGTTCGGATGCCGTCAGCTCGCGGAAGGTGCGCGCCACCAACTCGTCCATGCTCGATGAGTAGTGCGAGACGAGCCCCGGCGCCACCCCTGCCCTGCTGGCAACCGCCCGCAGCGTCAGCGCGGACAGTCCCTTCTCCCTGGCGATCGCGATCGCGGCGTCGTTGATCTCGCCGGCGCGCTGCTCCGGCGTCTTCCTGGTTCGTGGACGCGTATCGGGTGTTGACATGGTGCCTCCAGTGTAGGAACATTCCTGTATTGGTCATGTGACCAACAAGCCGTTGTCGGCAAAGGAGATGACATGGGCTGGCGGATGCCGCACGAGGGCGATCGGCACGAACGCACCTGGATGGCGTTTCCGCGCGTGGGCGTCACCCTGGGCGACGGTGCTGCTTGGCGCGACACCGCGTACCGCGCGTGGACCGACGTCGCCCTGGCGATCGCCGAGTTCGAACCGGTGACGATGGTCGTGGACCCGACCGAGATGGCGCGGGCGCGGGACATGCTCGGCTCGGCCGTCGAGATCGTCGAGTCGCCGTTGGACGAGTTCTGGATGCGCGATTTCGGCCCTACCTTCGTCCTCGACGACGATCGGCCGGGCGTCCTCGGCGCGGTCGACTGGATCTTCAACGGCTGGGGTGCGCCCGCATGGGCCGAGTGGCAGGTGTCGGCCGGCATCGCACGCATCGTCGCCGCACACGTCGGAGCCGAGCACATCAGTTCGGTGCTCGTGAACGAGGGCGGCGGTATCCACGTCGACGGCGAGGGCACGGTGCTGCTCACCGAGACCGTGCAGCTCGACCCGAACCGCAACCCCTACGCCGACAGAGGCCGCGTCGAGGCCGAACTCGCACGCACGATCGGCGCGACCGCTGCCATCTGGCTGCCGCGAGGCCTCACGCGCGACTACGACGAGTTCGGCACCAACGGGCACGTCGACATCGTCGCCGCGTTCGCCGCTCCGGGCCGGGTGCTGCTGCACCGCCAGGACGACGCGGGACACCCCGACCACGTCGTCACGCGGGAGCTGAAGGCGTTCCTGCAGGATCAGACGGATGCTGCGGGCCGCCCGCTCGAGATCATCGACGTCCCGGCCCCGGCGACGCTCCGCGACGACGAGGGCTTCGTGGACTGGAGCTACATCAACCACCTCGTGGTGAACGACGCCGTGATCGCCTGCGGGTTCGGTGAGGACGCCGCCGATGCCCGTGCGCGAGACATCCTCGGAGCCGCGTACCCCAGGCGACAGATCGTGACCGTCGACGCGCGCCCGATCTTCGCGCGCGGCGGCGGCATCCACTGCATCACCCAGCAGCAGCCGGCCACGAGCGAGGCACCCGCATGATCGACGTCGTCGACGCATCCATCGCGGACCTGCGGCGAGCGCTGGAGACCGGTGCAGCGACCAGCGTCGCGCTGGTGCAGGCCTATCTCGCCCGCATCGACGCGTACGACGCACCCGGCACCGAGACCGCGCTCAACGCGGTCGTCGTCCGCAACCCCGACGCACTCGCCGAAGCCGCGGCGTCCGATGCCCGCAGGGCGGCCCGGCACTCGCTCGGCCCGCTGGACGGCATCCCGTACACCGCGAAGGACAGCTACCTCGTCGCCGGCCTCACCGCGGCATGCGGATCCCCGGCGTTCGCGGATCTGGTCGCGCAGCGGGACGCGTTCACGATCGAACGGCTCAGGGCCGGCGGGGCGATCTGCCTCGGCCTGACCAACATGCCGCCGATGGCGAACGGCGGGATGCAGCGCGGTGTGTACGGACGGGCGGAGAGCCCGTACAGCGCCGACTGGCTGACGAGTGCGTTCGGATCCGGTTCCTCCAACGGATCGGGCACCGCGACCGCCGCGAGCTTCGCTGCCTTCGGGCTCGGCGAGGAGACCTGGTCGAGCGGTCGGGCACCGGCGTCGAACAACGCCCTGTGCGCGTACACGCCCAGCCGCGGCGTCATCTCGGTGCGCGGTAACTGGCCGCTGGTGCCCACGATGGACGTCGTGGTGCCGCATGCCCGTACGATGGCCGATCTCTTCGAGGTGCTCGACGTGATCGTCGCCGACGACGCCGACGTCCGCGGCGACTTCTGGCGTGCCCAGCCGTGGGTGCGTATTCCTGCCGCATCCGAGGTGCGTCCGGCGTCGTACCGCGACCTCGCCGCGGCCGACCCTCGTTCCGCTCTCGCCGGCCGGCGCTTCGGCGTGCCGCGCATGTACATCAATGCCGATCCGGATGCCGGCACCGGCACCACCATCGGAGGCGCGTCCGGGCAGCGCATCGTGACCAGGGCGTCCGTCATCGACCTCTGGGAGCAGGCGCGCCGAGACCTCGAAGACGCCGGCGCCCACGTGGTCGAGGTCGACTTCCCGGTCGTCACCAACTACGAGGGTGACCGCGCCGGGGCGCCGACCGTGCGCACCAGGGGACTGGTGTCCGAGCGGTTCCTGCGTTCCGAGATCGAGGATCTCTCTGCCTGGGCGTGGGACGACTTCCTGCGCGCGAACGGCGACCCCGCGCTCGACCGGCTCGAACTCGTCGACGGCGCGCGCATCTTCCCGCATCCGGAAGGTGCCCTCCCGGATCGCTACACCGGCTTCGATGACGAGATCGCCGGGTATCCGGCCCTCGTCCGCGAGCGCCCGTACGCGTCATTCACCGACATCCCGCATCTCGAGGAGGGTGTGCGCGGGCTCGAGGAGACCCGCCGCGTCGACCTCGAGGAGTGGATGGACGCGCTCGGCCTCGACGCCGTGATCTTCCCCGCGGTCGCCGACATCGGCCCCGCCGACATGGACGTGAACCCGGCATCCGCCGACGCCGGTTGGCGCAACGGGGTGTGGGTCGCGAACGGAAATCTCGCGATCCGTCATCTCGGCATCCCGACCGTCACGGTGCCGATGGGCACGACGGCAGACATCGGGATGCCGGTGGGTCTGACCATCGCGGGCCGCGGCTGGGACGACACCGCCCTGCTGCGCCTCGCCGCCGCGTTCGAGGCGACCGGCGAGCGCCGTACTGCGCCGCCGCGCACTCCCGCTCTTCTCGGAGAGGAACTCTCGTGACGTCGCCCTTCCCGCGTCCGGAGCGGCGCCTGCAGATCATGGCCGATGCCTCGGATCCGTTCCGGCGCGGCGTCGAGCGCGGAATGCAGCTGCGTGAGACTCTGCCCGGCACGATCGACGCGTATGATCGGCTCTTCCGCCTCGGTGCCGTCGACGAGAAGACCGTGCGCGACGACGCCGAGCGGCTGCTCGACGCGGTCGACGCCCACCGTCCGGCGCTGCGCGCGCAGATCGAGGGCATCGCCGCCGGGGCGGACGCCGAGATCTGGCGCGTCGCCGCATTGAACGGCCGCACGGAGATCCTGTCCCGCAGCGTCGCCGTACCGCCGGGAGAGTGCTCGACCATCGTGCGCTCGATCCGCGATGCGGACGGCCGCGCGCGCACCCTCGGCGTGCAGACGTGGGACTGGCACATGGAGATCGCGCCGTACTGGCACACGATCATCTCGCGCGGCGGCGTCCACGACTACGCCGGGCTCACCGAATGTGGCATCCTCGGCAAGATCGGCCTGAACAGCGCCGGCGTCGCGCTGCACTTCAACATCCTGGGGCATCGGTCCGACCGGCCCGAGGGCATCCCGATGCACGTGCTCGCCGCTCTCGTGCTCGAGGAGGCCTCCAGTGTCGCGCACGCCGTTGAACTGGTGCGCGAGGCGCCGGTCACGAGCTCCGGCTCGTTCGCGCTCTTCGACGCCGCGGGCGACGCGGTGCTGCTCGACATCAGCCCCGAAGGCGTGTTCTCCGCGCCCGCCATCACCGAAGGCACCTGGCTGCGCACCAACCACTTCCTCACCGAAGCGCCGGCGGCGCACGAGAAGACCTGGCTGTACCAGCCCGACTCCGGTCTGCGATGGGAGTTCCTGCGAGACCGACTGCTGTCGGTCGGCGCGCCGACGGATGCCGAGCAGCTGCGCGCCATGCTCGTGACCGGCGACGGCGAGCCTCCGGTGACCTGCGTACCCGACCTCGCGCTTCCGATGGGACAGCGGTGGGCCAGCCTGGCCATCGTCGTGCTCGACCCCGTCGGTCGTCGGGCCGACGTGCTCGACGGCACTCCCGCTGAATCCGCCACCCGCCCTCATCTGGCTCTGGCGCTCTGATCCGATCGAAGGGACCACCATGACCGACACCGCCACCGTCTATCGCAACGCCACCGTCTTCGACGGGCTCGCGGATGCTCCAGTGCAGTCCGCGTTCGCCGTGCGCGGCGATCGCATCCTCGCTGTCGGCACGGAGACGGAGGTCCGCTCCGCGGCAGGTGAGGGTGCCGCCGTCGTGGACCTCGGCGGGGCGTTCGTGATGCCCGGTGTCATCGAGGCGCACGCCCATCTGGCGATGTTTGGCCACGCGCAGGGCAAGGTGCAACTCCGCGACTGCACCTCGGTGGCACAGATCCAGCAGCGGCTGCTCGAGGCGCGGGCGATGAACCCGGACGCGACGATCATCGAGGGCGTCAGCTGGCTGTTCGATGCGCTGCCCGACGGCGTCACCCAGCCGACCGCGGCGATGATCGACGAGGTGATCGACGACATCCCGGTCTTCCTCGACGCGAACGACCTGCACAGCACCTGGGTGAACACGGCCGCGCTGCGCGCTGCCGGAATCGACCGCGACACCGTCGACCCGATCGGCGGCCAGGTCGTGCGGGACGACGACGGAGAGGCGACCGGGTTCCTGCTCGAGACCGCGGCCATGGATCTGCTCGCGGACTATCTCGACGGCATCCGGACCGAGGAGGAGGTCGACGGCCACCTGGAGCTCGCCTTCGGCGCGTACCTGGCGGCCGGCGTCACCGGTGCCGCCGACATGGGGATGACAGAGCAGTCGATGGCGGCGCTGCGGCGTCGGCTCGACCGCGACGGTCGGCTGCCGTTCCCGGTCACCGCGCACTGGTGGCTGAGCTCGACCGGCGACCCGGCGGCCGATCTCGCCCAGGTCGAGCGTGCGGTCCAGCTGCGTGACGAGCTCGAGGCCACGGGCACGCCGTGGCTGAAGGTCGTCGGAGTGAAGTTCATCCTCGACGGCGTGATCGACGCGTGCACCGCCGCGATGGTGCGCCCGTACGCCGACGGCTCGAACGCCGACCCGATCTGGAGCCGCGAGGCCGCGACGCCGGTCGCGATCGCCGCCGACCGCGCCGGCCTGCAGCTCGCGATGCACGCGATCGGAGACGCGGCGAGCGCCCTGGCCGTCGACCTCGTCGAGGCCTGTGAGCGGGCGAACGGCACCGGCACCGCCCGCCGCCCGCGCATCGAGCACCTGGAGTCGGTCGCGCCCGAGACGGTCGCACGGATGCGCGCGCACGGCATCGCGGCATCCATGCAGCCGGTGCACTGCGACCCCGCCATCCTGGACAACTGGATGGCGATGCTCGGAGATCAGCGCGCTGAGGACGGCTTCCCGTGGAACTGGTTCCGCGACGTCGATGTTCCCATCGCGCTGGGTACCGACGCCCCCACCGCACCCCACGAGGCTCTGCACAACCTGTTCATCGCGATGTCCGGGCGATCCTCGATCGACCGCGCGCTGCCGCCGTACCACCCCGAGCGTGCGTTCACCGCCGCGCAGGCACTCGCTGCGGCGACGTCCGGCGCGGCCCACGTCGGCGCGATCGACGACGCCTACGGCCGGATCGCGCCCGGTTTCTTCGCGAACGTCGCCGTGCTGGACATCGACCCGCTGTCCGCGCCGACCGACGACCTGCTCACCGGTGCCGTGCTGCTCACCCTCGTGCACGGCGAGGTCGCCTACCGGCGGCCATGAGCTCCCGCTCCTGAATCCCGAACGCCCCCTGCAGTGACGCAGGAGGGTGCCCGTCCTGGAAGGACCGTCATGTCCGACACATCCGCCATCCCCGCTCCTGGTGCCGTCGCGCCCGGATCCGAATCCGACTTCGTCGACTCCGCGAGCACCCCCGAGACGCGGGGCATCGAACTCATCACCGACGCCCAACGGCACGGGAGAGCGCGCGATCTGTTCTTCGTCTGGAGCGCACCGGGCGTCAGCGTGCTGAACATCACGGTCGGAGCGTCGATGACGCTCGTGCTCGGCCTGGAGATCTGGCAGGCGCTGCTGGTGATTCTGGCGTCGAGCGCGCTCGCTCTGCTGCCGGGTATCGTCGCCATCTCCGGACCGGCAGCAGGGACCTCCGGCTCGGTGGTCCAGCGAGCGATCTACGGCATCCACGGCAACAAGATCGTCATCGCGTTCTACGGCTGGTTCATCTCGGGGGTTTTCCTCGCGCTGAACTGGGTGGCGGCGTCGTTCATCGGCGGCGAACTGCTCGTGCGGTGGGGCTTCCCCGATCCGATCGCGGCATCGATCCTGGTGGCGGTCGCGGTCTCGACGATCACCGTGGTCGTCGCCGTGTACGGTCACGCCCTCATCCTGAAGGCCTACCTGGCGATCTCGATCGGGCTGTTCGTGATCTTCGCACTCGTCATCGGCTTCATCGCCCCCGCGCTGGATTGGGGATTCGCGCAGCCCGAGCCGCTCAGCGGGCTGCCGGTCTGGGTGAGCGTCACGATCGCGTTCGCGCTGATGGCATCGTCGCCGCTGTCGTTCAGCAACAGCGCCGACATGGCCCGTTATCTGCCACGCGACACCAAAGCGTCCGGCATCATCGGCGCGACCGCGCTGGGACAGCTCTTCCCCGCCGTGCTCATCACCGCCTTCGGCGTCGTGCTGGGCGGCTCCATCGGGCCGGACAGTCTCGCGAACGGCATCGAGTACTCCCTGCTCGAGAAGCTGCCGGTGTGGCTCGCCCCGCTGTTCGTGCTCGGCGTCCTGGTGAACTGCATCTCGCTCAACGGCATGACGACCTACACGGCGAGCATGGCCCTGCAGTCGATCGGCGTGCCGATCCGCCGCATCCCCTCCGCGATTCTCATCGGTGCGCTCGGCTGCGCGTTCACGATCGTGCTCGTCGTGGCATCCGACCTGATCAGCGCCGTCAACCTGATGCTGCAGTTCCTGCTGATCATCTCCGTGCCCACGATGGGCGTCTACGTCGCCGACATCGTCCTGCGCCGCAACCGGTACTCCGGGACCGACCTGTTCGACGAGCGGCCCGGCGGCAGGTTCTGGTACACCGGCGGCTTCGGCATCCCGGGTCTCGTCTCCGTGGTCGCCGGTGGCTTCGCCACCGCGATGTTCCTGTCGACGACCGTGTGGACCGGCCCGCTCGGCGCGGCGCTGGGCGGGCTCGATCTCTCGGTGCCGGTCGGGCTCCTGGTCTCGATAGGCCTGTACGCCGTGCTCGCAGGACGCACGGTGCGCGCGCAGATCGGCGGCTGAGCCCGGCGGCCTCCGGGGTTGCTCTCTTCGGCCACCGGGCGTCAAGGGGGTAGGGCGCCGTCGTCCCCCGTCCTACCGTTCCCCCATGGCTATCGAACTGAATCGACCGGCGCTGAAGCTCGCGCGTTCCCTCGTCCGCGACGGCAAGGTCGTGCGGGATGAACGCGACGACTGGTCCGAGGCGGCGCCGAGCGCAGAGGACGAGAACCGCTTCATCGACGAGCACGGATGGACGGAGTTCGCCCACTGGCACCTCGGCATCGACAAGAGCGAGAACCCGGAGACGAAGAAGGCGTACAGCTTTCCCTTCGGCGACTTCCAGAAGGTGCGTCGTTCCGGCGTGATCTCGGGGGAGAGCCGCGCCGGGCAGTATGACCACGAGGAGATCCGCGACGAGCTGCGAAAGCTCCTCGACCTCATCGACTCCGAGGATTGACGCCGCGCGTCCGTATGCTCGTCGCAAGGCTGTTTCGATGACGACGGGGTGGGGCATGGTCGACGACACCGGCAGGGACGACGCGGACGCGAGCGGCGAGACGGAGGACGACCTCCCGTACTACACACCGCCGTTCGGCAGGGAAGAGGTCCCCGGGTTCCTCGACCGGCTCGTCGCGCACCTGCTCGCGGGAGAGACGCGCGAGGCCTTCACGTTCGAGGGGGTGGAGGTCGAGGAGTCGCAGGGCGTCTGGCTGCTCCCGCTCGGCGGCTACGACCCCGACGCCGACGAGTCGCTGCAGCCGAACCCACCCGCCGACCTCGTGGTCCCCGAGGGGGGATTCGCCGCCTACGCGGAGGAGTGGACGGAGGGTGTGCGCCGGACGCTGCGCGAAGCGTGGGGCGCGCCGATGGTGCGGAAGCCCTCGCTCGTGGGGGAGAACCAGGATCCGGAAGGCATCCTCGACGTCGTCCTCGTCTCGGTCGGTATCCCGGAGGCGGAGATGTGGGACCGCGGCGATCTGTACTGCGTGCTCGTCACGAACTGGGACGCCGAGCCGCGGCAGAGCATGCTGCGCCAGGCGATGGTCGTGCTGCCGCGGGAGTACGCCGTCGGCAGCCTCAGCGCGCTCCTGCCCGAGGAGGACATGCACAACGACCTCCTCATGAACGGCGAGCATCCGCTCGAGCTGCGACGCCGCGCCTGGCTGCTGAGCACGCTGTTCGGCGCCGGGGAGGTGCGACTGCGCGACGTCGACGTTCCCGCGTCCCGTTTCAGCCTGCAGTCGCGCAGCGGGGTGACGACGGTCTGGACGTTCACGGACGACGGCCGCATCCTCGTCCTCATCCAGGACCCGACGTCGACGTTCGCGGACGAAGCGCCGGCGCAGTTCCTCGCGGAGGTGGCGCAGCAGCACGGTGGCGATGCGCCGGATGCGGCGGATGCGGCGGATCCGTCCGAACGGGAGGCGGACCTGGCGGAGGCCTGGCTGATCCTGGCCGCCCGCATGCTCGACAGGGTGCCGGACGATCTTCGCGCCCTCATCGCCGCCCGAGGCGAGGACGCCCGCGGTGCGGTCGCGGAGCACGACCTGGAATTCCGGATGCTCGGCGACGAGCCCGTGCCGGTCATCACCGGCGCGGTGTGGTTCGACGGGGAGCACTGGTGCGTCTCGCCCTCGCTCATGGAGATCGGCCGCCGCAACGACTTCGGCATGGACGACTTCGGCTTCGGCGCTGCGGTGCGGCAGCCGTATCGCCTCGGCGGCGCCCTCACCGTCGACGAGATGTCGCGGGAAGGGGACGAACGACGCACCTGGTTCGAGCAGGTCTTCGCCGCGTGTCCGTATCCGGAGCAGGACCGCCCGTCCGACACGGAACGCCTCGGCTACGCGGTGCCGACGAGCGGTGACCACCACGACCTCCTGGCCGATATAGAGCGCGTCACGAGGGCCTGGTGGGAGCGCTCGCCGGAAGACGCCGACTGGGCGGATCGGACGTTCGAGATCGGCGGACGTGGCCTTCGCGACGACCACGGCCGCGCGCTCCGCGTCGTGCTCGCGTCAGGGGAGGTGTGGACGGTCGATGCGCTGCAGGCCTGGGCGGACGACCTCATCGGCGTCATGAGCGAACGGTGGGGAGCGGCGGGGGAGATCCACGCCCGCAACGAGAAGACCGGGATCGATCGCCGCAGCCCGCTCACCCGCGTCATGCGCGCCACGGGCCTCCTCACCGCGCCGCTCTGGTGGGTGAACGGCCACGCGGTCGCTGTCGTCGCCGGAACGCCCGATCCCTCGTACGGCGACGACCCCGAGGTCATCATCGTCATCGCGCGCCCGGACGCCGTGCTCGACCTCGCGCGTGGAAGCAACCCGTGGGAGCTCCGCATCCGCGCCCGGATCATCTCCGACATCTCCGCCCTCGTGGGCGGCGCCCCCGCGCCGGGACCCCTGCGGTGGAACGGCCCGCCGCTCGCCGGCTCCTCCCTCGTCCCCGATGCGATGCGCGGCGGTTTCCGCACCGGGGACCACTTCTGGACGTGGCACTTCACCCACGACGGGCGCGGCCTCTTCCTGTCCCATCCGACGGGTCCCGACGCCGCCGCGCGACCCGAGCCCACGTTCGAGGAACAGGTCGCCTTGTTCGGCGGCGTGCCCGACGACCTGCTGTCGCTCGTGGTCGACCGAGACCCGGGAGGGTTCTTCCCGGTCGTGCATCGCGGGGCTTCGACCCCTGGCTCCGCTGAGACCGAGAACCTCCTCGCCGGCGCAGCGACCCTGCCCGCCGTGCACGCGGTGTTCTGGCGGGATGACGTCGACTGGCGCGCCTCGGACGGGATGCTGCAGCGGGTCCGCGACGCCCTCGACCCGGACGACGTGGACACGACGAACCCCCTGGAGACCATCTACCCCGAGGCCTTCGGGGTGCCGCAGCTCCAGTGGGCACTGCGGATGGGCGAGCGCATGGGGCCGCCGACCCTCCTCGATGCGCCGTACGTGAGCTTCGTCTTCGATCGGGTGCCCGAGCGGGAGGAGATCGAGCAGGTCTACGCCGCACTCGGGATGTTCCCCGATCTCGCACTCACCGGCACGCTCAACGATCTCCTCGACGTCGTCGTCGATGCTCCGGGATACCGGTTCCTCCTCGATGCCGCGCTCAGCAACCCGCACCCCGAGCGTCGCCGCGAGCTCGCGCTCTGGCTCTTGGACCAGCGCCTCGACGCGTCATCCGCCCTGTCGTTCCTGAGCCCGGTCAACGTCCTCTTCGCCAACCCCACGCTGGGCGCGGAAGATGAACCGGTGCTGCGACGCCTGCTCGAGCAGGGCGCGATCCCGGGCCCGACACCCGTCGCGATGCTCCCGGAGTGGCATCCGTTCGTGCAGCTGCTGGATCGCGACATCGAGGAGACCGCGCTGGCGCCGCTGGTGCGGACCCTCCTCGTGCACGGCGACGTCGATCCCGCGACGCCCGCGCTCCCCGACGGTCGCAGCTTGCTGGACTTTGCATCCGGCCCGTTCCCGCACGGGCGGTCCCGAGATGCGCTCGCGTCGGCGATCCGAGAGCTCGTCGCGGGCGGCGCCGTGGACACCGCTGCGGAGCCGGAACGATGAGCGCTCCGGAGCCCGGAGCGCGCGTGGACGACGCCGAGCCCTACGCCCGTGCTCTGCGCACCGTGCTCGACGGAGTGAGCGAGCGCGTCGCCGCCGCACTGAGCCACCTGCATCGGGCCGCCGTCGAAGCGCAGAGCGGTGTGGAAGCGGTCCTCACCGACGTCTTCGTCGACCAGGTCCTCGTCGGCGCGCCGGACCTCGGCTACGCCTGACCTTCTCCTCCGGCCCCGGAACCTAGCGGCTCGGCGAGGTCTCCTCAAGCCCCTCGGCCACTCTGATTCCAGCCGGGAGACTGGGGGCAGCCCGATCGAAGGAGGAGACATGGAATCGACACCCGACGACGTCGGCGGTCAGCCGCTGCGCGACGGCGACGCGACCACCGAGGCCGACCCGAGCAACGATCCCGCGCAGGCGGAATGGGAGCGCACGGAAGCCCTCGACGAGGGTGCGGCACCGGAGGATCTGGAGGCGTCGACAGCCACCGGCCGCGATCCCGACGAGATCCCCGACCCCGACGATGAGGTGCCGGCGGAGGACCTGCCGGGTTCCGCCCCGCAGCCCGAGAGCCAGGGGGAGGACCCGGTCCTCGCCGACCTCGGCGACGAGGGGCAGGGCGACCTGGGGCCGGGGGACGTCTGATGGCCGTCTCGGCGGTCGTCACCCGGTCGAAGAACGGGCAATGGGTCAACGAGGTGGACGGCGCCCCGGAGCTCTCCCGCAGCTACACCAGCCGTGACGAGGCGATCGAGGAGGGGGAAGCTCTCGCGGCGGAGCACGGTGCCCGCCACGAGATCGAGCACAGCGAGCCGACCGGCGCCATCACCGACGGCGGCGCACCCGACGACGCCTGATCGTCACCGCCGCGGCGTGAACTCGTCCGGAGCCTCCGGCTCCTCGACATCCTGCGATTGCTGGAGGTGTCCGCAATCCGGGCACCTCCAGCCACCGGGGATGGCGAGCATCACGACATCGTCCTCCGGGCAATGCGGTGCCGCCCCCTCGCCGTTCGTCATCGCCCCAGGCTAGAGCGCCCGGTCCGCCGGGACCAGGGGGTGCTCATCGCAGGATGACCAGTTCTCGGGTCGCGCGGGTCATGGCCACGTAGCGGTCGACCGCTCCCGTCCGCCCGGTACCGAACGCCTCCGGGCGCACCAGCACCACGAGATCGAACTCGAGTCCCTTCGCGCCTTCCGGCGTCAGCGCACGGACCCGGGGCCGCGGAGCGAACCCGGGATCGCCGATGACCGCGGCGACTCCCTCCGGGTTCGCCGCGAGCCACGCGTCGACCACCTCGTCCCGCTCCACGGCGTTCCCGTGCCGGACCGGAATGCCGCTCTCCCGCACGGACACCGGGACGTTGGCATCGGGCAGGGCCTCGAGGATGGTCGGTGCGGCGACCGCCATCACCTCGGTGGGCGTGCGGTAGTTCACCCGGAGCGAGGAGACCCGGACGTTCCGCAGGCCGAGGCGTTGCAGACGCTCACTCCACGACTCCGTGAACGCCCTCCGTGCTTGGGCTCTGTCGCCCACCACCGTGAAGCTGCGGGACGGACACCGTGCGATCAACGTGCGCCACTGCGCGTCGGTGAGCTCCTGTGCCTCATCCACGACGACGTGCCCGAACGGGCCGGCGAGCTCGTCCGGGGGGAGCGGAGGAGGAACGTCCGCTCCGGCGAGCACGGTCCGCGCGTCGGCACCGCGCAGGATCGACATCACCTTCATCTCGCTGTCATCGCTCTCGACGAGGTGGTCGACCACGGCGGACATCTGCTCCCGCGCCGCCGCGGCCGCGACCTGCCGGCGGTGCTGCTCCCGCACGGCCTCCGGGTCGCCCAGCCGACGGTGCGCGGCATCGAGCAGGGGAAGGTCGGCGTCCGTCCACGGCGCCCCCTCTGCGCGGTGCAGCAAGGCGAGCTCGTCCGCCGGGAGATCCGGCGCGCACCGGGCGAGCAGCGCCGGAGACGCCCACAGGGCGGCGACCACCGCCGCCGGAGAAAGCAGCGGCCACGCGCGTACGAACGTCGTCGTGAGATCGTCGTCCTGCCGCAGCCACCGACGGACGGAGGACTCCGGGACCTCGGGATCGCGAACCTGGTCCACCAGCATCTCCAGCACCTCCTCCCACACCTCGTCACGAGCCTCGTTGTGCGGCGACGCGGGATCCGCACGGGCGAACAGATCGGCCCACTCCTCTCGGCTCACCCAGAGATCGGCCCACGGCGCCTCGATGCGGAGCGCGTGCATCGGCGGCCGGGTGAGCTCGGAGACCGCCGCCGCGATCACCAGCTCCGGGTCGAGGCGCTGCTTGAGCTCGGCCACGCGGGAATCCGTCTCCGCAATCGCGCCGGCGCCCTCGGGAGTGAGATCACGCAGGGTGCACAACCGCACCGTGTCCTCCCCGAGGCTCGGCAGCACGTCCTCGACATAGCCGAGGTACTGCGGGTTCGGTCCCACGAGCAGCATGCCCCCGGCGCCGGTGGTCAGCCGCGGCTCGGCGTACAGGAGGTGCGCCGCCCGGTGCAGCGCGACGACGGTCTTCCCGGTGCCCGGGCCGCCGTCCACGACCAGAGCGCCGGGCGAAGGGGCGCGCACGATGGCGTCCTGATCCGCCTGGATCGTCGCCAGCACGTCCCGCATGCGCCCAGTCCGGTGTGCCTCGAGGCTCGCGAGAAAAGCGGACTGGTCGTCGAGGGAGGCGGCGCCGTCGAGGCCCTCCGGCGACAGCGCCTCGTCCCAGTAGTCCGTGATCCTGCCTCGGTTCCACCGGTACCGTCGCCGGGAGAGGAGGCCCCGGGGGTCTTCCCAGGTCGCGGCGAAGTACGGTTCCGCTGCCGGAGCCCGCCAGTCGACCAGCAGGCGGGTGCCGTCCGTATCGGACACCCCGGCGCGACCGATGTACACCGGCGGTCCGGCCGCCGGGGTCATCCGGCCCAGGCACATGTCGATGCCGTACCGCTCCCGCAGGCGCAGCGTCGCACTGAGGCGGCGGATCTCCAGGTCGCGATCGACCGCCGTGACGCCTGCGTCGGCGGCCTGCCGGCGCACGAGGGCGAGACGAGCCGTCAGGGCGTCCTGTTCTCGGGACAGAGCGGCGCCGAGGCGCCGGAGGTGGGCGCGGTCGGCGGCGATGAGGTCGTCTGCGGATTTCGCCGCGTGGTCGTCGGGCAGATCAAAGGGGTCGAGCACGGGACATCTCCTTCGCGAGGGCATGCGGGGGCACGCGAGCCGTCGATTCTGCCTCCCGACGGGGGCCTTGTGGCAAGCCCCCACCCCGGCGATATCCTGGAGATGCACGGAGACGAGGGGACCTCACCATGACCCATCGGATCGGCTACCTCATCGGCAGCCTCGCATCGGACTCGATCAATCGCGTCCTGGCCACGGCGCTCGTACGGCTCGCCCCGCCGGACCTCGAGCTCGTGGAGATCCCGATCCGCGACCTCCCCCTCTACAACCGCGACGACGAGCTCGAACCCGTCGCTGCGGTCACCGCGTTCAAGAGAGCGATCGAGGGGGCAGAGGGTCTGCTGCTCGTCTCGCCGGAGTACAACCGCTCGATCCCCGGGGCGTTGAAGAACGCCATCGACTGGGGCTCGCGGCCCTGGGGTCACAACTCGTTCGCGCGCAAGCCCACCGGCATCATCGGCGCCTCGACCGGAGCGATCGGCACCGCGGTCATGCAGTCGTCGATGCGGAGCGTGCTGAGCTTCCTCAATGCGCCGCAGCTGAACGCCCCGGAGGCGTACATCACGTTCCGGCCCGAGGTCTTCGGTGCCGACGGTCAGGTGCACGATGCCGACACCGAGAAGTTCCTCGCGCACTACATGGAGGAGTACGCGGCGTTCGTCGAGCGGGTGCTGTCGCTCACCGCTCCGGGTCACGTCGGCGACCGGTAGCCGCCGCGCTCGCCGCGTCAGGAAGGCGCGTCCGCCACGAGCGCGCTCAACGCCAGGGCGTCGTGGGGTGCGTGCCCGCGGGCGTCGTTGTCGAAGTACACGAAGACGTCGCGCGGTCTCCCGTCGTCGGCGCCGGTCCCGTCAGCCCACCCGCGGATGAGCGCCGCCCACTCCCGCAGCTCAGTCTTGGTGTAGGCGCTGTGATAGAGCATCTGCGCGCCGTGGAGACGAACGTAGACGAAGTCCGCGGTGAGGGCATCGAACCGTGGCCATCTGCCTGCGGTGTCGGCGATGACGAGGGAAGCCCCGTGGTGCTGCAGGAGCCTCAGGCTCGAGGGGTCGGCGAAGGAATCGGAACGCGGTTCGAGGGCATAGCGGAGCGGGCGGTCGGCATCGATCTCCAGCCAGGCCCGGTCCTGCAGCCGCTCGTCGTGCCGTCGGGCGAGGGCGAGAGCGTCGGCCGTCGTCCGGGGAAGCGCGTCGAAGAAGGACTCCAGGAGCTCCGGGTCGAAGCGCTGGCGCTCGGGGAGCTGCCACAGGATCGGGCCGAGGCGGGGGCCGAGGGCGAGGACGCCCGACGCGAAGAAGTTCGCCAGTGCCTGCTCGACGTTCCGCAGTCGCAGCATGTGGCTGACGTAGCGTGAGCCTTTGACCGCGAACACGAAGTCGTCGGGAACGCTCGCGGCCCACCGGCGGTAGCTCTCGGGCCGCTGCAGGGAGTAGAACGAGCCGTTGAGCTCGACGGTGGGGAACTGCGATCCGATGTGCTCGAGCTCTCGACGCTGCGGGAGGCCGCGCGGGTAGAAGTCGCCGCGCCACCGGGCGTACCGCCACCCGGAGACGCCGATGCGTACCCGGCCCTGCCCGCTCTTCCTCGTCATGGCCGGCTCCGTCGGGTCAAGCCCCTTGCCGCTGTCGTGCGGCCTCGGCAGGCTGGAGGCATCCACACCGAAGGAGGAGGAGCCATGTCTCTCAATGACCATCCGATCCACGATGTGAAGCCCGAGGCCGACCTGCAGGAGCAGGAGCGCCTTGCGGAGGAGGTTCCCGAGGACCCGGAAGCGCCGACCCCCTCGGCACCGGAGCCGCACCCCATCGAGGCGGACCCGGCGGACGCCGCGGAGCAGCGCATCGAAGTGCCGCTGGATGAGGACGGCCTCGATGAGCCCACCGACGACTGACGGCCTCCGGCGGCAGGTGCGCCGGGGCGGCGTTCGAGACAGGGGAGAGGCGTCATGACGAACGACCGTAGTCCGAGCGGTGCGTGCTCTCGCCGGGGTTGACGCTCAGCGGGACGGTGGCTAGCCGCGGGGTATGCCCTCTCGACGGGACCGCCCCAACCCGGTGCTGCCGAGAGGGCTCACCGTCCTACCCGGACGGTTGGGGAGGCGGCGAAGTCTCGCTGTCTCTACGGCTGATCCCCCAGAGATTCAGCCGGTAGCCCCCGCTACGAAGAGCAGAATATCCCTTAATCCTCTTGTCCGCCATTTGGGGGACAAAAGTTTCTTCGAAAATTCTGCTCGGCTCCCGGCCCTGTCGCCGATACGGACCGTTCCGTAGGGTGGGGGCATGGACAGGATGCTCGTCTTCGCCGGTCAGGTCGCACTCCCGGTCGGGCACCGGGTCGAGGTCTCCGAACTCGTCGACCCCCAGACGCAGGAGCCCGTCGTCCTGTCGCTGCTCGACCTGGACACCGGTATCCGCTACCGCCGCGCCGAGGAGCCCCGAGCTGAGGTGACGCACTGGATCGGCCGTGTCCTCGACTGCACGGTGGCGGTGGGCGTCGCTCCGCGGACGTCGCTGCTCATCGACCCCATCGGGCCGTCGGCCAGCGGCGCGGGCATCGCTCTGCGCGGCGCGGATGCGGCGGTCAACGCGGCCAAGGCCGAGGCGGATCGCTGGGGTGGATCGGACCGTCCCCCGCCGGAGGAGCCCGAACGCTTCTGGTGACCGCCGGAGGCCGGGGCCCCTCCCGCACCGGGGTCATCGGAAGTCCCGCGAGCGGTGCATGACCCCCGTGCGGAGGTCTTCGAAGGCGTCGGCGAGCACATTGACGACCCCCTCCGGGGAGCGCTCGAGGATGCCGCGGATGATGAGCGCCGGGGACTCCCGGGCGATGCGACCGAACCGGCCCCAGACCCCCGTCGAGCAGATCACGTTCACCAACCCGCTCTCGTCCTCGAGGTTGACGAAGGTGACGCCGGCGGCCGTGGCGGGGCGCTGTCGATGAGTGACGAGACCGGCCACCTCGACGCGTCGTCCGGTCTCGTGGCGCTGCAGGTCTGCGGCCGTCAGGACACCGCGAGCCCGGAGGTCGTCGCGGAAGTGCGTCATCGGGTGGTCGTCGGTCGAGATGCCCGTGGCCCAGAGATCGGCCGAGAGGCGCTCGTAGCTGGTCTGGTCGGCGAACAGCGGCGGCTGCACCGCCACCGTGGTCCCCGGGAGGAATCGGGCGCGGTCTTCCGCGGCAGCCCCGGCGAGCCAGATGGCCTCCCGGCGCTCCAACCCGAGGCACGCGAAGGCTCCGGCGGTGGCGAGGGCCTCCAATTGCGCGGCCGTGGCGTCGGTCCGGCGCACGAGGTCGTGCAGATCGCGGTAAGGGCCGTGCGCTTCCCGCTCGGCGACGATGCGCTCTGCCATCGGCACTCCGATCCCGCGGATGCCGCTGAGCCCCAGGCGCACCGCGTACCGTCCGTCCCGCCGGTGCGCCGCGGACTCGTCCGGTGCGCTCCGGTCGAACCGATGCACGGGCGGCTGCGGGTCGGCCAGGCAGTCGTCCCTCCCGGTCGTCCCTGCGGCGTCCGGCGAGAGAGGTTCGAGGGTCTCTGTGGCGCCGGAGAGGTGGAGATCCGGGCGCCGGACCTCCACGCCGTGCCGACGGGCATCCGCCGTGAGGGTCGCGGGGGAGTAGAAGCCCATCGGCTGCGACCGCAGCAGGCCCGCGAGGAACGCGGCCGGATAGTGCAGCTTCAACCATGAGCTCGCGTAGACGAGCAGGGCGAAGGACAGCGAATGGGACTCCGCGAAGCCGAAGTTCGAGAACGCCTGGATCTGCGCGTAGATCCGGTCGGCGGCCTCGTCGACGAGCCCGCGGCGGGCCATCCCGGCGTACAGCTTGTCCCTGACCTTCTCGATCTTCTCCAGACCCCGCTTCGACCCCATCGCCCGGCGCAGCAGGTCGGCCTCGTCGGCCGTGCAGTCGCCGACGGCCGTGGCCATCTGGATGAGCTGCTCCTGGAAGATGGGGATGCCGAGTGTCCGCTCGAGGATGTCCTCGAGGTCGCTGTGCGGGTAGGGGATGGGGAACTCCTCCGGGGGCTCGCCCCTGGCCTCCCGTTCCCGGTTGGCCTCGTCCACCTTGTCCTTCGCCATCTTCCGACGGACGAACGGGTGCACGGCGCCGCCCTGGATGGGTCCGGGGCGGATGAGGGCGATCTGGATGGCGAGGTCGTAGAAGCGCCGCGGCTGCAGCCGGGGGAGCAGCCCGATCTGCGCGCGGGACTCCACCTGGAAGACGCCGATCGAGTCGGCCCGGCAGAGCATGTCATAGACGCCGGCCTCCTCCTTCGGCAGGGTCTCCAGCGTCCACTCCTCGCCCGTCGCCTCCCGGACCAGGTCGAAGCAGTGCTGCAGCGCCGCGAGCATGCCCAGGCCGAGGAGGTCGAACTTCACCAGCCCCATGAAGGCGGCGTCGTCCTTGTCCCACTGGATGACGGTGCGGTCCTCCATGCGGGCGTGCTCGACCGGCACCACCTCGCCGACCGGCCGGGCCGTGAGGACCATGCCGCCCGAGTGGATCCCCAGGTGCCGCGGAGCCTTCAGCAGCTCGGCTGCGTAGTCGAGCACGGTCTCGGGGATGTCGTGGCCCTCGACGGGTTCGAGTCCCGATCCCCAGCCGTCCACCTGCCGCGACCAGGAGTCCTGCTGCCCCGGGGAGTGCCCCAGGGCTCTGGCCATGTCGCGGACCGCGTTCTTCGGACGGTACTGGATGACGTTCGCCACCTGGGCCGCCCGCTCCCTGCCGTACTCCCGATAGACCCACTGGATGATCTCCTCCCGGCGCCGTGAGTCGAAGTCCACGTCGATGTCCGGCTCCTCCGTGCGGGTGGTGGCGAGGAAGCGCTCGAAGGGGAGACGGTAGAGGATCGGATCGACCGCGGTGATGCCCAGCAGGTAGCAGACCGCGCTCGCCGCCGCGGAACCCCGGCCCTGGCAGAGGATGCCGCGTCGCCGGGCTTCCGCCACGATGCCGTGCACGATGAGGAAGTATCCGGGGAAGTCCTTCTCCTCGATCACGTCGAGCTCGCGGGCGATGCGCCGACGGCCGTCCTCGTCCAGCCGCGGATACTTCGACGGGACCGCCTCCCAGACCAGGTGCCGCAGCCAGCTCATCGGGGTGTGTCCCGTCGGCACGTCCTGGCGGGGGAGGGCCGGGCGCGCCATCCGGAGTGGGAAGGCCGAGGCCGCGGCCAGCTCCAGGCCGTGCGAGATCGCACCGGGGTACCGCCGGAAGCGCGCCGTCATCTCCGCGCCGCTGCGCAGGTGCGCGCCGCCATGGGCCGGGAGCCAGCCGTCGAGCTCGTCCATGCTCCGGACCGCGCGGACCGCGGCCACCGCCTCGGCGAGAGGGGCCTGATCCGGGCGGGCGTAGTGCACGTTGTTGGTCGCCACGACGGGCAGCCGCATCCGGCGGGCGAGGTCGGCCAGGGCGTCGTTGCGCCGGGTGTCCAGCGGATCGCCGTGGTCGAAGAGCTCGACGGTGATGTTGTCGCGTCCGAAGAGGTCGACGAGGTGGCGCAGCGGTGCGGCGGCGTCCCCGGCCTCCAGCCCCTGTCGTACCGCCCCCTTGCGGCAGCCGGTGAGGATCGTCCAGTGCCCGTCGGCGGTCGCCGCGAGCTCGTCGAGGTCGTAGACCGGGCGTCCCTTCTCCCCGCCGCGGAGCTGGGCCGCGGTGATCGCCCCCGACAGGCGGTGGTATCCCTCGAGGCCCCGGGCGAGCACGAGCAGATGCGTGCCCGGCGGATCGGCGGCCCCCTGCGGAGCGGAGGGGAGATCGAGGGAGAGCTCGGCGCCGTAGACGGTCTGCAGCCGCAGCTCCATGAGCTCCGCCAGCTCGGCGAAGCGCGCGGCGCCGTAGAACCCGTCGTGGTCGGTGAGCGCGAGCGCGCTCAGGCCGAGACGCTCGGCCTCCGCGAGTAGATCCTCGGGGGAGGACGCCCCGTCGAGGAAGGAGTAGGACGAGTGCGCGTGCAGCTCGGCATAGGGCACCGCCTCCTCTGGGCGCTCCGGGAGGGTCGGGGGGACGAGCTTCCGCGGTCGACTCACCGGTCCGGGATCCGGGCGGAGCCCCCGCGGTGCGGAGGTCGCTTCGGGGGTGGGCTCGCCGCTGAGGGTGCGCTCGAGCTGATCCCAGGTCAACGGCGGATTGTGCCAGCCCATCAGCGGTACCTCCCCTCGGCCCACCAGCGCTCGCCGGCCAGGAAGACCAGCCAGGCGCGGTCGCGGTCGTCGACGATCTGGAGCCGGTGGCCTCGTTTGCCGCCGCCCGTGCTCCACCGCCGCTCGTGCACGGGCCACGGGCCGGCCCAGGCCTGCACGGTCGCCCCGTCGATGCGGGCGGGGTCATGCGTGAGGACGCCGCGATCGTCGACGTCGATCGTGCTCCCGTCCGCGGCGACGACGCCGATGGGGCGCGGGGGGCGGAACACCTCGGAGGGGAGAGGGTCGGGGAGGCTCCCCGGCCAGGGGGACCGTGGATCACGAGGCGGGACCGGGCGCTCGCCCCACGGCGTGAGTACCTGACGATCGGCGAGCCAGCGCCCTCCGGAGAGGGCGGCGGTGACCACGCCCTGATGCCCCAGCATGGTCTGCACCCGGGAGACCGCGTGATGCAGTCGCTCATCGGTACCCGAGCCGAAGAGTCCCGGTTGGTGGTGGGCCGCATCATCCACCGCGACGGGGAGGAGACGGGCGGCCACGATGCCCCCGAACGCCCTCGCCTCGTCGACGGGCGCGCTCGCGGTCAGGGCGGCCAGCGCCTCCAGCTGCCAGCGCACGCGGTCCACGAGGTCGGCGGCGTCGAAGCTCGTCGGGTGCAGCCAGGTGCGGGAGTGGACGGCGCCGTCGTCGTCGGTCAGGTCGATCCGCACCTCGGTGCACACGAGCGACGCGTCCGCCAGAGCGAGCATCACGGCATCGGCGGTCTGCCGCACGGCGAAGGCCACCTGGTCGGTGCCTCCGAGAGGGGACTCGAACTCGATGGTCCTGGCCAGTTCGGGGTCGGGCGGCCGGGGAGCCAGGGGCCGGGAGTCGGCGCCGGCGGCGAGGGCCTGCAGGCGGGCACCGTGCTCGCCGAAGCGGTCGCGGACGTCGAGAGGGGCGAGCGCGGTGAACTCGCCGAGAGTGCGCACGCCGAGGCGGAGGAGGAGATCGCTGATCTGCTCGTCGCGGAGCACCTGCACGGGATAGGGGGCCAGGAACTCCCGGGAGCCGCCCGGGGGCACGACCGTGCAGGACGCCGTTCCTCGGGCCGCGATCTCGGCGGTGAAGGGGCCGTCGGCGACGCCGACACGCACTTCGGGG
>NZ_LOSO01000011.1:43536-100109 GCF_001595495.1 Microbacterium sp. CH1
CCGTGATAGCGGGCGATGCCGCGGGCGCGCAGGATCGCGAGGCCGGGGCGCAGCAGCGTCACGCCCGGGGCGTGCTTCTCGATGAGCTGCAGCACGGGGACGAAGGCGCGTTCGTCCTTCTCGGCGTCGTGGGGGAGGACCTGCAAGGAGGAGAGGAGGCCCTGGGCGACGCGGCGGCGCTGGCCGATGCGGACGCCGTGTGCGCGGGCCGATGCGGTGCAGGCGACGACCGTGTTCGCCTGCACCAGGGCCGTCGGCGGGTGCGGGCCTCCGCCCAGCACCGCTCGCAGCGGCCAATCGGGGAACCAGAGCACGAGGACGCGGAGCGGGGCGTTCATCCTGCCTCCGCCCAGAAGAGGAGGTCGGACGACCCGGCCACAGCATCGTCTGTCGCCACGGCGCTGCCCGTCGCAGAGGGAACGAGCGGTGGCAGAGCGGTCAGCTCCGCGGCCGCGGTCTCCACGGCTCCGTGTCCGCCGGGTAGTCGGACGCGCACGCTCGAGGCGCGAGGGCTGTGCCTGGTCCGCGCCGTGACCGTCACCGTGCAGTCCGAGAGCAGCCCCCACCCCTCGCCGAGCCCATGCCAGTTCGGGTCGTGGAGCCGGATGGTCCCCTCGCTCTGCGCCCAGCGCCCCGCTCCCGGTTCCTCCGCCACGAGCAGCGTGGACCCGCGGTCGCGCAGACGGGCACTGAGCCGGGACACATCGGCGTCGCGTGCCCTCGTCGTGGGCTGCACGACGATCAGGGGCACCACCTCGGCCAGTGCGGATGCGACGGCGAGCCAGCGGTCCCCCGGGTCGGGGACGAGGATCAGCCGGCTCAGATCGATGCCGTAGGCGGCGGCGGCCTCGACCCCCAGGGTGGGCATGCCGATCACCGCGCACCAGTGCCCGCGGCCGGAGGAGGCGCTGAGCAGGGCGAGCACGAGGGCGGGCGAGGGGGAGACGGTGTACGAGGTGCCCGTCTGCAGTCCCTCGTCCGGCAGCAGCGCGGCGAAGGCGGGATCGAGGGGGAGGAGGGTGTGCTCGCTGCGCCGCCGCTGCATCCGGCTGATCTCGCGGCGCAGTCGCAGGACCTCTCCGGCGCGGGTGTCGCTGGTCGGAGAGAGCGCGGTCATCGCATCGAGCCCGATCCCCATGTGTCTATCCTCGAAGATATGTACGAATAAAGCAAGTGACGCGACTGACGCTAGTTCGTACATCCGACATCGCCCTCCGGGTTGTTCACAGGGCGCTCCGCGCCGTCCCGGATCCCCCTACCCTGCCGGGATGGACATCCGTCTCGCCCTCCTCGGCCTCGTGCACGGCGGCCTCCTCGCGATCGGCATCCTGCTGACCGTGATCGATGCGCGCACGCACCGGCTCCCGAACCGCATCGTGCTGCCGACCCTGTTCCTGCTGCTCCTGGCGGCGGTCGCCGACGCCGTCGTCACCGCCGACGCCGCCGCTCTGGGGCGGGGCCTGCTCGGAGCCCTCGTGCTCGGCGGCTTCTATGCGGCCCTGCGGCTGCTCAGCCGGGCGGGCATGGGCGGAGGCGATGTGAAGCTCGCCCTGGTGATCGGGCTCGTCCTCGCCTGGCACGGCTGGGGGCCCTTCCTCCTCGGCGCGGTGTCCGCCTTCGTGCTCGGAGCGGTCTACGCGCTCGTGCTCCTCGCCGCGGGCCGGGCCGATCGGAGGACCCGCATCGCCTTCGGGCCGTGGATGATCGCGGGGGCCGTCCTCGGCGTCCTCGGCGGCTGACCGCGCAGGTCGCCCCGAATGGGGGAGGGCGGCGCTACCCTGGGCACATGGCACTCGCGCGACTTCACGGTGGCCCGCTGGACGGGCAGATCATCCCCCTCGACGACGATGCGGACGACAAGCTGATCGTCCCCTACAGCGAGACGCAGGTGGTCTACAACCGCCGCGGCGAGCCGCAGAACACGGGCGAGGGCGACGGCCCCACCGAGATCGACTACTGGTTCGAGGAAGCCCTCGAAGACCTCACGCTCGAGGATGACTGAGCCCTCTCGCACCGTCGAGGTCGAGCGCAAGTACGACGTCGACGACGGGACGCCCCTGCCCGACTGGACGGCGATCCCCGGCGTCGATGCGGTCTCGCCCGGTGAGCATCGCGCTCTCGACGCCCGCTACCTGGACACCGCGGACGGAACGCTGGCCCGTGCCGGCGTCGCGGTGCGCCGTCGTTCCGGGGGACCGGACGAAGGCTGGCACATCAAGGGCCCGCGACAGGGCGACGGCCGGGTCGAGCAGGGCTGGCCCCTCGGCGGCGAGGAGGTCCCGACGGCGGTGCGCGCAGCGATCGCCGCCTGGACCACTGCGCCGCTGGAGCCTCTCGCACGCATCGAGAACGACCGAACGGCCTACCTCCTCACCGGACCGGACGGCGTCGTGGCGGAGTTCGTGGACGACCACGTGCGCGCGACCGACCTGCGCAGCGGGACTCGCCGAGCCTGGCGGGAGTGGGAGGTCGAGCTCGGCCCCGCAGGCCCCTCCGACGACGCCGGTCGTGCGACGTTCTTCGCGGCGATCGAGCGTGCGGTGCACGCCGCCGGCGGCCGTGAGGCGGGCTCCGATTCGAAGCTCGCCCGGGCTCTCGGCTTCTAGGCCGCCGACTCCTCGGATGCAACCCCTTTCCGCGTGCGGTTGCAGGGTGGTTGAGTGACCACATGAGTCGACCGCCCGTGCTCCGATCGCTGCAGACGATCGTCCCCGAGACCGTCCTCGTGCAGGAGCAGGTGCGCGACGTCTTCGCCGCCCAGCCCGGCCTGGGACGGCTGGCGCAGCGCATCGTGGCGACGTCGTTCAACGTCTCCGGCATCGACACGCGGCACACCGTGATCGCGGAGCTGGCCGACGACGCCTCCCCGGACGACCCGTTGTTCTACGATCGCGTCTCCGGGCAGCTGCTGGCGCCGGGTACGAGGGCACGCAACGACGTCTACACGCGCGAGGCCTCCCGTCTCTTCGTCGAGGTCGCGCGCCGCGCCCTCGAGGCGGACCCTGACCTGAGCCCGGCGGACGTGACGCACGTCATCACGGTCTCCTGCACGGGCTTCCACGCCCCGGGCCCCGAGTACGAGATCGTGCGCGGGCTCGGCCTGTCCGACGCCGTCCAGCGCTATCACCTCGGCTTCATGGGGTGCTACGCCTCGATGCCGGCTCTCCGCGCCGCCGCACAGTTCTGCGCGGCCGATGAGAACGCGGTCGTCCTCGTCGTCAGCGTCGAACTGTGCACGCTGCACCTGCGCTCCTCCGAGGATCCGGACACCATCGTGGCCTCCTCCCTGTTCGCCGACGGGGCGGCCGCGGGGATCGTGACGGCCCGGGAGCTGCCCACGGCCGTCCTCGCGCTCCGGCTCGACGGCTTCCACACGGCGATCGTGCCGGAGGGGGTGGACGACATGGCCTGGACGATCGGCGACTCCGGCTTCGAGATGATCCTCTCCACCGCCGTCCCGCAGATCATCGGGGAGTCGATCATCGGAGCGCTCGCGCCGCTCTACGGGCGGGAGGACGGCCTGGCGGAGGCTTTCGCCGCCGGGCGGGTGGGCGACCGGGTGCGCCACTGGGCGATCCACCCCGGCGGACGGAGCATCCTCGATCGCGTGCAGGAGCGGATGGCGCTGAGTGACGGGCAGTTGCGACCGGCGCGGGAGACGCTCCGGGAGTACGGGAACATGTCGAGTGCGACCGTGCTGTTCGTGCTGAAGCGCATCCTCGAGCAGGAGGATGCGGAGCCCGGGGACCGCGTGGCAGCGATGGCCTTCGGCCCGGGGCTCACCGCCGAGAGCGCGCTGCTGACCGTCGTCGCGCCCGCGCCGTGAGCGTGGATCTGTCGGCGCGCGCCGTCGACCTCGTCGAGCTCATGGACGACCCCGCCGCCGACGACGAGGCGCTCGGTCGCACGTACCGGCGCTTCAGCGCCGTCAACGCGGTCGTCTCGCGCCCCGGGCGGCTGTATCGGCGGGACATCCGCCCGCGGGCGGTCGCCGGGCGTCCGCTGCGCATCCTCGACATCGGCGCCGGTGGGGGAGACCTGTGTCGCGACCTCGTCCGGAGACTGCGACGCGACGGCCTCCGTGCCGACATCACCGCTCTGGACGCCGACGAGCGTGCGATCCGCTGGGCGTCGGCGCACGACGACGGCGCAGGCATCCACTATCGCCATGCGCTCTCCGGCGACCTCGTGGCGGCGGGCGACACCTATGACGTCGTGCTCTCCAACCACGTCCTCCACCACCTCGACGCCGCAGCACTGCACGCGGTGCTCGACGACTCCCGTGCGCTGGTGGGTGACCGCGGACTCATCTCCCACCACGACATCGCCCGCAGCCGCCTGGCCTACGGGGCGTTCGCGGCAGGAACCTGGCCGTTCGCGCGGAACCTCCTCGCCGGGTCCTTCATCCGGGTCGACGGTCTCCTGAGTATCCGCCGCTCGTACACTCCGCAGGAGCTCGCGGCCGTCGCCCCGCCGGGCTGGGAGGTGCGCTCGCACCTGCCCGCTCGTCTGGAGCTGCGCTGGGAGGGTACGGATGGTCGACCATGACGTCCTCGTGGTCGGGGGCGGTCCGGTCGGGCTGCTGCTCGCCTGTCTCGTCGCGCAGGACGGTCGTCGGGTGCGCGTATGCGAGCGTCGCGCCGAGCCGGGCCTGCAGACGCGCGCGATCGGGATCCATCGTCCGGGGCTGGATGCTCTCGATGCCGCGGGAGTGGGCGCCGACGTCCGCTCCGCGGCGCTCCGCCTGTCGAGCGGCGAGGTCCGCAGCCGCGGGCGACGGCTCGCCGCCCTGACTTTCCCTCCCGAGCGTCCGATCCTCACGCTGGCGCAGCCCCGGACCGAGGAGCTGCTGCGCGACCGTCTGCGGACGCTGCGACCCGATGCGCTGCAGTTCGGCTCCGTCGTCCGGTCCGTCCGTGACGACGGTCCGTTCGTCCGGGTCGGGATCGACGGCGCGCATGGGCGCGCCGAGGAGACGGCGTCGGTCGTGGTGGTCGCCGACGGCGTGCGGAGTGCTCTGCGGGCGGCGTTCGGCGCCGGGTGGGGCCGGCGGTCGGGGAGTGCCGGCTACGCGATGCTCGACGTCGACGATCCGCAGGCCGACGATCGCGCCGTGCTGTACTTCGAGCCGGACGGCCTCGTCGAGTCCTTCCCCTTGCCGGATGGACGGCGCCGCTGGGTGGTGCGCGAAGACGACGGCCGGGCGGTGGCGTCCGCCGCCGAGCTGGCGGACATCGTCGGGCGCCGGACGGGGCGCCGCCTCGACGTGGACCCCGCGGCGGCGGTGTCGTCGTTCCGCGCCGCTCAGCACGCGGCACGGCGGCTGCACCGCGGACGGATCGTCCTGCTCGGGGACGCCGCGCACGAGGTGAGTCCCATCGGCGGTCAGGGCATGAACCTCGGCTGGGCGGATGCGCTCCGCCTGCGGGACGCGTTGCGCCGCACCGACCCGGACGCCGTCCCCGTTCTGGACGGCTTCGCCCGGGAGGTGCGGCGGACCACGCGGAAGGCGCATCGTCGTTCCGCGTTCTTCATGGCGATGGGTGCTCCGGCGATCGCGCCGGTCGTCGCCGCGCGGGAGGGGCTGGTGCGTACGCTCGGTTCCTCCGCGCTGCGCCCGTGGACGACCGGTCTCATCACGATGCGCGGCCTCTGACGCGAAAAGGCCCGGTCCGCGATGCGCGGACCGGGCCTTCTCGAGGCGTCGGATCAGAAGTTGATCATGTGGCCGGCGAGGCCGTGGAAGCCCTCCTGCAGTGCCTCCGACAGCGTCGGGTGCGTGTGCACGTTGCGGGCCAGCTCGAGAGCCGTGAGGTCCCACTTCTGCGCGAGGGTGAGCTCGGGCAGCAGCTCCGACACGTCGGGGCCGATCATGTGCGCGCCGATGAGCTCCAGGTGCTCGGCGTCGGCGATGAGCTTGACGAAGCCGACCGGCTCGCCGAGGCCGTGGGCCTTGCCGTTGGCCATGAACGGGAAGGTCGCGACCTTGATCTCGCGCCCCTCGTCCTTGGCCTGCTGCTCGGTGAGTCCGAACGAGGCCACCTGCGGCGAGCAGAACGTCGCCCGCGGCATCATGCGGTAGTCGCCCAGCGTCATGGTCTCGGCGCCGCCGATGGTCTCGGCCGCGACGACGCCCTGCGCCTCGGCGACGTGCGCGAGCTGCAGCTTGGCGGTGACGTCGCCGATGGCGTAGATGCCCTCGACGTTCGTGCGCATGTGGTCGTCGATGTCGATCGCGCCGCGCTCCGTGAGCTTCACACCCGTCTTGTCGAGTCCGAAGCCCTCGACGTTCGGGGCGAACCCGACCGACATGAGCACCTTGTCGGCCTCGATCGACGCCTGCTGGCCGTCCTTGCCCGTGTACGAGACGGTCACGGAGGAGCCGTTGTCGACGACCGACTCGACCTTGGTGGAGGTGAGGATGTCGACGCCGTAGTTCTTGTACTGCTTGGTGATCTCCTTCGACACGTCGGCGTCCTCGTTGGGGAGGGCGCGGTCGAGGAACTCGATGATCGTGACCTTCACGCCGTAGTTCGTCATCACATAGGCGAACTCCATGCCGATGGCGCCGGCGCCGACGATCACGATGGACTTCGGCAGCTCACGGGAGAGGATCTGCTCCTCGTAGGTCACGACGTTGTCGCTGAGCTGCACGCCGGGCAGCAGGCGCACCTTGGAGCCGGTCGCGATGATCACGTTGTCGAACGTGACCTCCTCGGTGGAGCCGTCCGCCTTCGCGACGGAGATGGCCTTGGGGCCGGTGAAGGTGCCGCGGCCGTCGTACTCGGTCACCTTGTTCTTCTTCATGAGGAAGTGGATACCCTTGACCCGGCCGTCCGCGACGACGCGGCTGCGGTCGAACGCCTTGCCGTAGTCGATCGTGAACTCTCCGGAGATCCCGAAGAAGTCGGCCTTGTGGTTCAGGGTGTGCGCGATCTCCGCGTTCTTCAGGAGCGCCTTGGAAGGGATGCAGCCGACGTTGAGGCAGACACCACCCCAGTACTTCTCCTCGATGATCGCGGTGGACAGGCCGAGCTGTGCGCTGCGAACCGCAGCGACGTATCCGCCAGGACCTGCACCAAGGATGACGACGTCGTAATGTGGCATGCCTTAAGCCTATCGCTCCGAGGGGGCGTCGGAATCGGTCGGAGCGGGGCGCCGACGACCGCGCAGGGTGAGCCAGATGACGAGGGCGAGCACCGCGAGCGCGCCGAGGATCACGAGCACCCAGATCCACGCCGGAGCGGCTCCGGCGTCTTCTCCGGCGTCCGGCGCCGTCGTCGCGGTCGCCTCGGGGGTGGCGGTCTGCTCCGCCGTCGGTGCCGCCGTCGGGGGAGCGGTGGTGGGCTCGTCCGTCGCGGCGCCCTCGTCGCCGACGGTGACGGTGAAGGAGAACTCGCCGGACGTGGGGTGGCCGTCGCTCGAGACGACCTTCCACACGACGCGGTACTCGCCGGCGGGCCCCGAGCCGGTCAGGGGCTGGGTCACGATCGCGCCGTCGACCGTCGGGGCGCCGTCGATCACGGACTCGCCGGCCGGATCGGTGACGGTGAGCTCCGTCGCACCCTCCCCGTCGATGAGCTTGGCGCTGAACGTCAGGGTCAGCTCCGCCGGCAGGGTCTCCACGCTGCTGTCCGCCGCGGGCGACGACGACACGAGGGCGTCGTGGGCCGAGGCCGACAGCGGGGAGAAGAGGACGAGGAACGCGGCGAGGAGGGTGGCCGCGAGGGCGATGGGGGCCGCCGTGCGGCGCAGGGCTGTGGTCTTCACGAGTCCAGCCTATGAATCCCCGGTATGGGACCGCTGAGTGCGAAAGCGGCCTCCCGCGCACCCCGTCGGATCGGATAGTCTGGACGACCAGGAGGGCACAGTGACAGACAGCGACAGCCGACCGGCCGGTGAAGCCGCCATCCATCGCTCCGGCGAGCCGAGACACGATGTGACGCAGACGTTCGGACACGATTCCGATCTGTCGTTCGTGCCGTTCGGCGTGGAGTTGACCGATGTCGAGCAGTCGGCCATCGCGGCGCTGCCCTCGGGCTCCGCCCTGCTGCTCGTCCGCTCCGGCGCCCTCGCCGGCGCCCGATACCTCCTCGACACCGACGTCACCACCGTCGGTCGTCACCCGGAGGCCGGCATCTTCTTCGACGACGTCACGGTGTCCCGTCGTCACGCGGAGATCACCCGCACCGGGACGACGTTCGAGATCATCGACCAGCGCTCCCTCAACGGCACCTACGTGAACGGGGAGCGCGTCGATCGAAGCGCCCTCGCGGACGGCTCCGAGCTGCGCGTCGGCAAGTTCCGTCTGAACTTCTTCGCTTCTCCGCTCGACCGCGCGGCGAACGCCTGATGGCGGCGACTCCCGCCCGCGAACGCTCGGCGTCCGCGGGCCTGCTGAGTATCGGTCAGGTGCTCGCCCGCCTCACCCCGGAGTTCCCCGACCTGACCTCCAGCAAGTTGCGGTTCCTCGAGGTGCAGGGCATCGTCCGCCCCTCCCGCACCGAATCCGGCTACCGCAAGTTCTCCGCGTCCGACATCGAGCGGCTGCGCCTGGGCCTCACGCTGCAGCGGGATCACTACCTTCCGCTCAGCGTGATCCGCGAGCAGCTCGATGAGGCGGAGGCGTCCGGCGAGACCGCCGCGCTCGCGCCGCCGCCCTCCATCGCCCCCGCGCCGCGTCGCTACCGCCGCGAGGAGCTGCTCGCCGCGGCGGGCGCGGGACCACAGCTGCTCAACGACGCGATCAGCACGGGTGTCATCACCGCCCAGGAGACGTACCCGGAATCCACCGTCGCGCTGCTCCGCGGGCTCGTCGCCCTCGATCGGCACGGCATCGAGCCTCGGCACCTGCGCTCCCTGCGGCAGGGCGCCGAGCGTGAGGTGTCGCTCATCGAGTCGGCGCTCTCCACGCTGCTGCGTCGCACGGACGCGGCGTCCCGTGCTCGCGCCAACGAATTGGCCCCGGAGCTGGCCACGCGGATCGACGATGTGCGGACGCTCTTCGTGAAGGACGCGCTCACCCGGATCCTTTCGTAACGAACTGATTGCGACACACCTTCGGCGTCGCACGGATGTCGTTGCCGGTGCCGGGACCCTGCTCTACCGTGGAGATAACCGTTCCAGGGAGGATTTCAGATGAATGCGGATGAGCTCGCAGGCGACCCGCGGTTCGTGACCGAACTCCTCTTCACGGACGGTCTGCCCGCGATGGACGACGAGGTCGGCTACCGCGGCGCCGTGGCGGCCCGTGCCGCCGGCATCACCTACCGTCAGCTGGACTACTGGGCCCGCACCGAGCTCGTGGAGCCCACCGTGCGCGGTGCGAATGGCTCCGGATCGCAGCGCCTCTACGGCTTCCGCGACATCCTCGTGCTCAAGCTCGTCAAGAGCCTGCTCGACACCGGCATCTCCCTGCAGCAGATCCGCACCGCGGTGGACGAGCTCCGCCGTGCGGGTATCCGCGACCTCGCCGGCACGACCCTCATGAGCGACGGCGCCTCGGTCTACCTCTGCACGTCGAACGACGAGGTGATCGATCTCGTCAGCCGCGGCCAGGGCGTGTTCGGCATCGCGGTGGGCAAGGTCCTCCGCGAGGTGGAGTCGACGCTCGTCGCGTTCGATCCGACCGCACCGGACCCCGTCGACGAGCTGTCGGCCCGTCGCGCCAAGCGCACCGCCTGACGCGTCCCCTCCCGCTTCACGAAGAACGGCCACCCTCGAAGAGGATGGCCGTTTCGTCGTTCCGCGGGATCAGCTCTGTGGTCCGTTCTCCGGCACCGGGACGCGGCCCGTCCGGATGATGCGGTCGAGGAGCTGGTCGAAGTCGGCGGCGAGCTCCTGTGCGGAGTCGCCGGGCCAGATGTGCAGAGGCTTCGCGGCGCCCTGGGCCTGCTGGAGCGAGGTGCGCTCGGGTAGCTGGGGCGAGAGCACCAGGGGACCGAACATGTCCCGCAGCTCCTTGATGCGGAACTGGTGCTCGATCGACTGCGGACGGACGCGGTTGACCACGATGCCCAGCGGCTGGAGGCGCGGGGAGAGGCCCCGGCGGATCTCCTCGATCGCGCGGAGCGCACGGTCCGCCGCGGCCACGGAGAAGAGGCCGGGCTCGGTGACGACCATGACGCGGTCGCTGGCGGCCCACGCCGTGCGCGTCAGGGCGTTCAGCGACGGGGCGCAGTCGATGAGCACGAGGTCGTAGTCGGCCTCAACTGCCGCGAGGGCCTCCTCGAGCTTCCACACGTCCCGGACGCTCGGGTGCGGGCCGTCGAAGTTGATGGCGGACGGACTGCCGATCAGCACGTCGATCGTGCCGGGGTGGACCTTGGCCCAGCCGCTGGAGGTGATCGCCTGACGGACGGTCTTCTCCTTCGGGTTCGCCAGCACATCGGCGATGTTGAGTCGTCCCGCGACCTGGATGTCCATCCCGGTGGAGACGTCGGACTGCGGGTCGAGGTCGACGACGAGCGTCCGGACACCCCGGGCGAAAGCCGCGGAGGCCAGCCCGAGTGTCACGGTCGTCTTGCCGACGCCTCCCTTGAGAGAGCTGACGCTGAGTACGTGCACGGACTCCACGTTACCTTCCCCTAGGCTGGGGGAACACTCAGCCCCGCCCCATGTGCGTGCTTCGGCCGTGCATCGAGCTCTCAGAGGTGTGCATGTTCCAGAAGATCCTTGTGGCGAATCGTGGCGAGATCGCGATCCGGGCATTCCGAGCGGCCGTGGAGGTGGGGGCGCGCACCGTCGCCGTCTTCCCGCACGAGGACCGCGGCTCGGTCCACAGGCTCAAGGCCGACGAGGCGTACGAGATCGGCGAGCGCGGCCATCCGGTCCGTGCCTACCTCGACGTCGACGAGATCATCCGCGTCGCGACCGAGGCCGGCGCCGACGCCATCTACCCCGGCTACGGCTTCCTCTCGGAGAACCCCGAGCTGGCGGAGAAGGCCGCAGCGAACGGCATCGTCTTCATCGGGCCGCCGGCGAAGGTCCTCGAGATGGCCGGCAACAAGGTGGAGGCGAAGCGCCACGCCGTCGAAGCGGGCGTCCCCGTGCTCCGGTCCACCGAGGCCTCGGACGACGTCGACGCCCTGGTCGCCCAGGCGGAGGAGATCGGGTTCCCCCTCTTCGCCAAGGCGGTGGCCGGGGGAGGCGGTCGTGGCATGCGGCGCGTCGAGACGATGGGCGATCTCGGCCCTGCCCTCGCCGAGGCCATGCGGGAGGCCGGCAGCGCCTTCGGCGACCCCCGCATGTTCCTCGAGCAGGCCGTCGTGCGGCCCCGGCACATCGAGGTGCAGATCCTCGCGGACAAGACCGGTCAGACGGTGCACCTGTTCGAGCGGGACTGCTCCGTGCAGCGGCGGCATCAGAAGGTCGTCGAGATCGCTCCCGCCCCCAACCTCGACGACGACGTGCGCCAGGCCCTGCACGGCTACGCCGTCGCGTTCGCGCGCTCGATCGGCTACGAGAACGCGGGCACCGTCGAGTTCCTCCTGGAGACGGCGGGGGAGCGCGCCGGCGAGGTCGTGTTCATCGAGATGAACCCGCGTATCCAGGTCGAGCACACGGTGACCGAGGAAGTCACCGACGTCGACCTCGTGCAGAGCCAGATGCGCATCGCCGCGGGGCAGACCCTCGCCGAGTTGGGACTGCAGCAGGAGAATCTGCACCTGCGGGGTGCCGCACTGCAGTGCCGCATCACCACGGAGGACCCGACGCAGGGCTTCCGCCCCGACACCGGGAAGATCACGACCTACCGCTCGCCCGGCGGCGCGGGGATCCGCCTGGACGGCGGCACCGTGCACCAGGGCGCTCAGATCAGCCCGCACTTCGACTCGATGCTGGCGAAGCTCACGTGCCGCGGACGCGACTTCCCGGCCGCCGTCGCCCGCGCGCGCCGTGCCCTCGCCGAGTTCCGCATCCGCGGCGTCTCCACGAACATCCCCTTCCTCCAGGCGCTGCTCGACGACGAGGCGTTCATCCGGGGCGACGTCAGCACGTCCTTCATCGACGAGCGTCCGGAGCTGCTCCGCGGACGCGAGTCGAAGGACCGCGGGACGAAGATCCTCAACTGGCTCGTCGACGTGACGGTGAACAAGCCGCACGGTGCGCATCCCGGCGTCATCGACCCCGCGACCAAGCTGCCGCCGATCGACCTGGCCGCCGAACCCGCGCCCGGCTCCCGGCAGCGGCTGCTCGAGGTCGGCCCGGAGGAGTTCGCGCACGGTCTGCGTGCGCAGAGCGCGCTCGCGATCACGGACACGACGTTCCGCGACGCGCACCAGTCGCTGCTCGCGACCCGCGTCCGCACGAAGGACCTCGTCGCCGCCGCTCCGTACCTCGCCCGGCTGACACCGGAGCTGCTGTCGGTCGAGGCCTGGGGCGGCGCCACCTACGACGTGGCGCTCCGCTTCCTCGGCGAGGACCCCTGGGAGCGGCTCGACAAGCTGCGCGCGGCCCTGCCGAACGTCGCGATCCAGATGCTGCTGCGCGGCCGGAACACGGTCGGTTACACGCCGTACCCGACGGCGGTGACCGAGGCCTTCGTGGCGGAGGCGGCGGCGAGCGGCGTCGACATCTTCCGCATCTTCGACGCGCTCAACGACGTGGAGCAGATGCGCCCGGCGATCGAGGCGGTCCGCGCCACGGGGACGGCCGTCGCGGAGGTCGCGCTCTGCTACACCGGCGATCTGCTGGATCCGGCGGAGGAGCTCTACACCCTCGACTACTACCTGGGGCTCGCGGATCAGATCGTCGCCGCGGGTGCGCACATCCTCGCGATCAAGGACATGGCGGGACTGCTCCGTCCCGCCGCCGCCGCGAAGCTCGTCTCGGCGCTCCGGGAGCGCTTCGACCTGCCCGTGCACCTGCACACCCACGACACTCCGGGCGGACAGCTCGCCACCCTCCTCGCGGCCAGCGCCGCCGGCGTCGATGCGGTGGACGCCGCGTCGGCCCCGCTGTCCGGCACGACCAGTCAGCCGTCGCTGTCGTCGCTCGTGGCCGCCCTCGCCCACACGGAGCGGGACAGTGGGATCTCCCTCGCCGCGGTCTCCGACCTGGAACCGTACTGGGAGGCGGTGCGTCGCCAGTACGCGCCGTTCGAGTCCGGGCTGCCGGGGCCCACGGGGCGCGTGTACCACCACGAGATCCCCGGCGGACAGCTGTCGAACCTCCGGCAGCAGGCGAAGGCTCTCGGCCTCGCGGACGACTTCGAGCTCATCGAGGACATGTACGCCGCCGCGGACCGCATCCTCGGACGCGTGCCGAAGGTCACCCCGTCGTCGAAGGTCGTGGGCGACCTCGCCCTGCACCTCGCCGCGGTGAAGGCCGACCCCGCAGACTTCGAGGCGAACCCCGAGAAGTACGACGTGCCGGACTCCGTGGTCGGGTTCATGGCCGGAGAACTCGGCGACCTCCCCGGTGGCTGGCCGGAGCCCTTCCGCTCCAAGGTACTCGCGGGGCGTTCCGTGCGCACGGGGCTCACGGCGCTGACGGAGCAGGACGAGGCGGAGCTGGCCGGGACGAGCGCGCAGCGCCGTTCTCGCCTGAACACGCTGCTCTTCCCCGCCCCCACGGCGGAGTTCGCGGAGCGGCGCGAGCAGTACGGCGATCTGTCCGTGCTCGACACGAGCGACTACCTCTACGGGCTGGTCCCCGGCCAGGAGCACCTCATCGAGATCGACCGAGGGGTACAGCTCTACGTCGGTCTCGAAGCCATCGGCGAGGCGGACGACAAGGGCATGCGCACCGTCATGACGACTCTGAACGGTCAACTCCGGCCCGTGTTCGTGCGCGATCGCTCGATCGCTGTCGACGCGCACGAGGTGGAGAAGGCCGACACGTCGGTGCCCGGCCAGGTGGCCGCGCCGTTCTCCGGCGTGGTCACGCTCAAGGCCGAGGTGGGGGCGACCGTGCGGGCGGGTGAGCCGGTCGCGTCGATCGAGGCGATGAAGATGGAGGCCGCCATCACCGCCCCGGTGGACGGGGTCGTGGAGCGGCATGCCATCGCCGAGACGCAGCAGGTGGACGCGGGTGATCTTTTGGTCGTGATCCGACCGGCGCACTAATCTTGTCCGGGCGAGGCCGCGCACCCTGGGCGCATCCCGAGGCCCGCACAGGTTGGAGTGACACGTGACCGCGAAGAACAACGCCGATCCCGAGGACAGTCCGCTGGGAGTGCTCGACGACGCTGCGTCCGTCGACACCGCCGGCATCGGCATCCTCGGCGGGACCGCGCAGGTGCGGGTGACGCTGCCGGCGGAGGAGGACGACGACCTCGCCGACGACGGCGTGGTGGAAGGAGAGGTCGGGATCGATCTCGTCGTCGACGACCTCACCCTCCCCTCCGCGCCGACGCCCGTCCTCGACCCGCCGCGCATCCACGAGGTGATCGACGCGGTCGTGGTGGAGGAGCCGGTGCCGACCGTGGTTGCCGCGCCGGAGCGGGCCGCTGAAGAGAAGGCGGCCGCCCTCTTCGTCGCGAAGGCCGATGCCGACCGTGCGGAGGTCCCGGCCGCGAAACCGGCGCGGGACCCGCAGGTGCCCGTGCAGAAGGAGACCACGATGCCCGAAGCCGACGACACACCCGCGGCCTCCGCGCCCGCACGTCCGGCGCCGCGGTCGGATGTGACCCTCACCGCGAAGCGTCTGGGGGAGCTGGGGGAGTCCGCTCGCGAGTCCGCGGACCTCCTCACGACCGATCGCCTCCTCGACCCGCACCGGGTGGCCAAGCCCGAACCCGAGGGCGGGTGGAGTCACCTGCTCTACACGTTGTCCGGTCGGCGTTTGAACATCGGCGACGGGCGCCGTGCGCGCGAGCGCAAGGAGCTGACCGCGCGCATCGCGGCCCCGCTCGCCGGCGGCGCCCGCTTCGTGCCGGTGCTCTCCCGCAAGGGCGGGGTGGGCAAGACCACCGTCACGGCGCTCCTGGGCATGGCCCTCGCGGACGCGCGGGAGGACCGTGTCATCGCGGTGGACGCGAACCCCGATCGGGGCACTCTCGCCGACCGGGTGCAGCGCGCCGCGCACGGCAAGTCCGTGCGCGACCTCGTCCGCATCCGGGACGACGTGCGCGGCTACCACGACATCTCCGCGATCGTGGCTCGGGATGCGACACGCCTCGACGTGCTCGCGTCGGACGCCGATCCCCGTGTCGCCGAAGCCTTCAGCGACAGCGACTACCGCGATGTCGCCGACGTGGCCGCGCACTACTACTCGCTCGTCCTCACGGACACCGGGACGGGGATCGTCCATTCAGTGATGTCGGCCACCCTCGACCTCGCCGACCAGATCGTCATCGTCTCCGGCCTCAGCGTCGACGAGGCGCGACTGGCCTCCGAGACGCTCACGTGGCTGGAGACCAACGGGTACGCGCAGCAGGCGCGGGATGCGATCGTGGTGCTCAACCAGTCGACCCCGGGCACGCCGCTCGTCCGCCTCGGAGAGCTGCAGGCGCACTTCGCGTCGCGGGCCCGCAGCGTCGTGCGCGTGCCGTACGACCCGCAGATCGCCGCGGGCGGGACGATCGTCTTCGCGAACCTCCTCCCCGAGACCCGGAAGGCGGCGCGGGAACTCGCCGCGCTCCTCGTCGAGGGCCTCCGGACGAAGGCCGCCTGATGACGGTTCGAGAGATCCGCATCTTCGGCGACCCGGTCCTGCGGACGGTGTGCGCGCCCATCGAGGAGATCGACGACGGCGTGCGCGCCCTGGTCGCCGATCTCCTGGAGACCGTCGAGCTTCCGGGGCGCGCCGGCGTGGCGGCCCCGCAGATCGGCGTCGCGCTGCGCGCCTTCAGCTACAACGTCGACGGCGAGATCGGGTACGTCCTCAACCCCGTGCTGACGGAGGTGCGCGGCGAGCCGGAGCCCACGGGGGAGGGCTGCCTCTCCGTCCCCGGACTCTGGCACGACGCGCAGCGCCACCCCTGGGCCCGGGTCGAGGGGATCGACCTCGACGGGCAGCCGGTCGTGCTCGAGGGTGAGGGGCTGCTCGCGCAGGCGCTCCAGCACGAGACCGACCACCTCGACGGCACGCTCTTCCTCTCCCGGCTCGACCCGGAGACCCGGAAGGTCGCGATGCGCGAGGTCCGCGAGAGCTCCTGGTTCTAGCTGCCGACCCACCCCTTTTCGTACGAACCGGCCCCTTACGCGCGAGCGCAAGGGGCCGGTTCGGTCAGAAGGGGGTGGGTCGACGAGGGGCGTCAGCCGCCGATCGCGACGTTGGTGGTGGCGACGGGCTCGTCGTAGATCGCGGAGATCTCGGCGGCGAAGTCGTTCATGATGATGTTCCGCTTGATCGACAGCTTCGGGGTGAGGTGGCCCGAGGCCTCCGTCCACTCCGAGTCGAGGATCGTGAACTTGCGGATGGACTCCGCACGCGACACCCGCTCGTTCGCCGCGTCGACCGCGCGCTGCACCTCGGCGCGGACCTGCGGGTTGGTCGAGGCCTCCGCCAGCGTCATCTTCTCGTCGAGGCCGTTGTTCGCGAGCCACGTCGGCAGCATCTCGGGGTCGAGCGTGACGAGCGCCGAGATGAACGGACGCTGGTCGCCCACGACGACGACCTGCCCGACGATCGGGTTCGCGCGGATCGGGTCCTCCAGGGCCGCGGGAGCGACGTTCTTGCCGCCCGCCGTGACGATGATCTCCTTCTTGCGTCCGGTGATCGTGAGGAACCCGTCGGCGTCGAAGCTGCCGATGTCGCCGGTGTGGAACCAGCCGCCGTCACTGAACGCCTCGGCGGTGGCCTCCGGGTTGTTCCAGTACTCCTTGAAGACGTTGATGCCGCGCACCTCGATCTCGCCGTCGTCGGCGAGACGCACGCCCACGCCGGGGAGGGCGGGACCGACGGTGCCGATCTTCGACTTCGAGGCGAGGTTCACCGTCGCGGGCGCGGTCGTCTCGGTCAGGCCGTAGCCCTCGAGGATCACGACGCCGAGGCTGTGGAAGAAGTGACCGAGGCGGGCGCCCAGGGGAGCGGAGCCCGACACCGCGTAGACGACCTTGCCGCCCATGGCCTCGCGGAGCTTGGAGTAGACGAGCTTGTTGAACAGCGCGAACTTGAGCTTCGTCCCGAACGGGATCTTCTTGCCCTCCTCCAGCAGCCGGGAGTGCTCGATCGCGACGTCGGCCGCGGCGCGGAAGATCTTGCCCTTGCCGCCCGCCTCGGCCTTCTGCTCGGCGGAGTTGTAGACCTTCTCGAACACGCGGGGGACCGCGAGGAGGAAGGTGGGCTGGAACGAGCCGAGGGCCGGGAGCAGCTGGCGCGTGTCCGGCTGGTGACCGGTGCGCACCCCCGCGTGCACGTTGAGGATGGAGATGAAGCGGGCGAAGACGTGTGCCGTCGTGATGAAGAGGAGGGTGGAGGACCCCGGCGTCTGCACGACCTCGTCGAGCGCCTTCGCGGAGTTGCGGGACAGCTCGACGAAGTTGCTGTGGGTGAGCACGCAGCCCTTCGGTCGCCCGGTGGAACCCGAGGTGTAGATGAGGGTGGCGATGTCGGAGCCGACGGCGAGGTTCCGGCGGCGCTGGATCTCCTCGTCGGAGACCGACGCCCCCTGGGCGGTGAGCGTGTCGATCGCGCCCAGGTGCAGCTGCCAGACCTCCCGGAGCAGCGGCAGGTCGCCGCGCACCTCGTCCACGCGGACGAAGTGCTCCGGCGACTCGACGAGGAGGGCGATCGCGCCGGAGTCCTCGAGGATCCATTGGATCTGCGACGGCGAGCTGGTCTCGTAGATCGGCACCATCACCGCACCGGCGTAGAAGAGGGCGAAGTCGACGAGGCTCCACTCGTAGGTGGTGCGGGCGAGGAAGCCCACCTTCTCGCCGGGCTGGATGCCCGCGGCGGCGAAGCCCTTCGCGAGCGCGATCACCGCGGTCTCGAAGTCGGCGGCGGTGATGTCGCGCCATCCGTCGCCCTGCGGGACGGAGAACAGCGCCCGGTCGGGAGTCGCCTCGACGCGCTTCGCAAGCAGGTCGGCGACGTTCGCGTCGGGATCGGCGGGGACGATCGCGGGGACTTCAAACTGGACCACGGCAGCTCCTTCGGTACCGGTCGGGCACGGGCGTTGGTCCGAGTCTAGGGCATGGCACCGGGTCGCGGTCAGGGTGAAACTGAGTCGCTTTCCCGAGGTGGCGAGGGGGAACAGCGGGACGATCCGCGACACGGCGCTAGACTTCACCTCGATGTTCTACTGGCTGATGAAGTACGTCGTGATCGGCCCTGTGGTCAAGGCCGTGTTCCGCCCCTGGATCGTGGGGCGGAAGAACGTGCCCGCGACCGGAGCGGCGATCCTCGCCAGCAATCATCTCTCCTTCGCGGACTCGATCTTCCTCCCGCTCGTGATCGACCGGCCCATGTCGTTCCTCGCGAAGAGCGACTACTTCACCGGGCGGGGCCTCAAGGGGTGGTCCACCCGCTTCTTCATGAAGGCGACCGGGCAGCTCCCTATCGACCGCTCGGGCGGAAAGGCCTCGGAGGCATCGCTCAACACGGGTCTCCAGGTGCTCGGCGGGGGCGACCTCCTCGGCATCTATCCGGAGGGCACCCGCAGCCCTGACGGCAAGCTCTACCGCGGCCGCACCGGCATCGCGCGGATGGCACTCGAAGCCAAGGTCCCCGTGATCCCGGTCATCATGGTCGACACCGACACGGCCATGCCCATCGGCCGGCGGATCCCGCGCGTCATGCGGGTCGGGATCGTCATCGGCGAGCCCCTCGACTTCTCCCGGTACGCCGGCATGGAGAACGACCGCTACATCCTCCGCTCGGTCACGGACGAGATCATGGTGGCGCTTCAGCGGCTCGGTCAGCAGGAGTACGAGGACGTCTACGCATCGACCGTCAAGGACCGCCTCCCGGGCCGCGTCACATAGGCTCCAGGGCGCGTCTCGGCGGTGTCGCCGCCCACTAGGCTGGACGCATGCTCCCGCACCACATCGAAGCCCTTGATGCCTGGCGCTCGCTTCCCATCAAGCAGCAGCCGCAGTGGCCAGACGCCGACCGCGTCGCCGACGTCTCCCGGCAGATCTCGAGCCTTCCGCCGCTGGTCTTCGCCGGTGAGGTCGACAACCTCCGCGACCGTCTCGCCCGGGCCGCCTCGGGGCAGGCCTTCCTGCTGCAGGGCGGCGACTGCGCCGAGACGTTCGCCGGCGCGACCGCCGAGCAGATCCGCAACCGCATCAAGACGGTGCTGCAGATGGCCGTGGTGCTCACGTACGGCGCCTCCATGCCGGTTGTCAAGATGGGACGCATGGCCGGGCAGTTCGCCAAGCCGCGCTCCAGCGACACGGAGACCCGCGGCGAGGTCACGCTCCCGGCCTACCGCGGCGACATCGTCAACGGCTACGACTTCACCGAGGGCTCGCGTCAGGCCGACCCCGGTCGTCTGCTGCAGGGCTACCACACGGCGGCGTCGACGCTGAACCTCATCCGGGCGTTCACGCAGGGTGGATTCGCCGACCTCCGCGAGGTGCACTCCTGGAACAAGGGCTTCGCCCAGAACCCCGCCAACCAGCGCTACGAGCGCATGGCCGCGGAGATCGACCGGGCGATCAAGTTCATGGAGGCCGCCGGCGCCGACTTCGACGAGCTCAAGCGCGTCGAGTTCTTCACCGGGCACGAGGGCCTGCTCATGGACTACGAGCGCCCGATGACGCGCATCGACTCCCGGACGGACACCCCGTACAACACCTCGGCCCACTTCCTGTGGATCGGGGAGCGCACGCGCGAGCTCGACGGCGCGCACGTCGACTACTTCTCCAAGATCCGGAACCCGATCGGCGTGAAGCTGGGCCCCACCACGACGCCGGAGACGGCGCTGGCGCTCATCGACAAGCTCGACCCGGAGCGCGAGCCCGGACGCCTGACCTTCATCACGCGCATGGGCGCCGGACGCATCCGCGACGCGCTGCCCCCGCTGCTGGAGGCCGTCCGGGGATCCGGCGCGCAGCCGCTGTGGGTCACCGACCCCATGCACGGCAACGGCATCACCACTCCGACCGGCTACAAGACACGACGCTTCGACGACGTCGTCGACGAGGTCCGCGGCTTCTTCGAGGCGCACCGCGCGGTGGGCACGTTCCCCGGCGGCATCCACGTCGAGCTGACGGGAGACGACGTCACCGAGTGCCTGGGCGGTTCGGAGCAGATCGACGAGGCCGCGCTCGCGACCCGTTACGAGAGCCTGTGCGACCCGCGCCTGAACCACATGCAGTCCCTGGAGCTGGCGTTCCTCGTCGCCGAGGAGCTCGAGAAGCGCTGATCCGCGAGGAGGATGCACGAAGGGGCCGGAACGATGTTCCGGCCCCTTCGTCGTCTCGGTCTCAGCCGGCGAAGCCCATGGTGAGCGTGATCCGTGTCCCCTTGCGCTGCGGTTCGGACGGGCTGTACGTCTCCACCCGCGTGTTCTCGTTCGCGAGGAGATCCCAGACGGAGTCGGGGAGTCCGGTCTTGCTCGTGTAGCTCCAGGTGAAGCCCGCGTCACGCAGGGCCGCGGTGGCCTCGTTGCGCGTCATACCCGACACGTCGGGGACGTCGAAGAGCGGCGGACCCTGCGAGACGATGAGCTGGATGGTCTCGCCCGGCCTCCACGCGCCTTCCTCCGCCCGGTCCGCGTATCCGATGACGCGGTCCTTGCCGATGGAGTCGCTCGGGCGGTAGATGCTCTCCTCGGCGACCCGGAGGCCTTTGCCGGTGAGCGCTTCGGTGGCCTGCTTGACCGTCATGTCCGTGACATCCGGAACCGGTCCGCGTGACACCTGGATGGTCGCGGTGTCTTTCTCGTGCACCGTGCAGCCCTCTTCGCAGCCGAAGGCGTCTCCGCCGTCCCGGGGAGTGATGCGCACGTCGATCACCGACCCGTTCTCCGCGTCGGTGAAGAACTCCTCGTCGTCGGTGATCTCCAGGTTCGCCGCCTCCAGTGCCGCGCGCACGTCGTCGGCGGGCTGCCCGGCGACGGCAGCGAGGTCGTGCGGGGCGGGACCGGCGGAGACGACGACGGCGACCGTGGTGCCCTTGTCGACTCGGGCGCCCGTGCCGGGATCGGTCTCGATGACGATGCCCCCATCGACGTCGACGGAGAACTCCTCGCGCTGCGTCGGTACGAATCCTGCTTCGGTGAGATCGGCCGCCGCCTCCTCGTACGTCTGTCCTGCCACCTCGGGGACCGCGATCAGGGAACCGGGCCCGGAGCCGAACCACCAGCCCACACCGCCGGCGAGGACGGCGAGCAGGAGCACGAGGGAGAGGAGGAAGGTGCCGCGGGCGCGGCGCTTCGAGGCCCGCCGACGGAGGATGGTGGCGTTGTCGATGCCGGCGGAGGTGGCCGTCGCCGGCTCCGGGAGCACCATCGTGCCCGGCATGACCTTGGTGAGGTCGCCGGAGTCCGCCTGGTCACGGGCGGAGCCGGTCGTCCGGGTCACGGCGGGGGCGACGCCGATCTCGCGCTCGATCTCACGCAGCCGCTCCAGCATCTGCTGCGCGTCGTCAGGTCGCTCGTCCGGCGATTTCTCCGTCGCCCAGAGCACGAGCTCGTCGAGTTGCTCCGGAATCGCGGGGTTGCGCACACTGGGGCGGGGGACCGATTCGGTGGCGTGCTGGAACGCGATCTGCATCGGCTGCTCGCCCTTGTAGGGCTGCTCGCCGACGAGCATCTCGTAGAGCATGATGCCGAGCGCGTAGATGTCGCTGCGGGCGTCGGCCGTACCGCGCGTGACGAGCTCAGGGGCGAGGTAGGCGATCGTCCCGAGCAGCTGCTGCCCGGTCGCCGTGTTCGCCGTGGTGGCCCTGGCGAGACCGAAGTCTCCGATCTTGATCCGGCCGTCTTCCGCGAGCAGCACGTTCTCCGGCTTGACGTCGCGGTGGACGATCCCGGCGCGGTGCGCGGCGGACAGTCCGGCGAGCACGGCATCCATGATCGTGATCGTCTGGGCGACCGTCAGGCGCTTCTGCTCGCGGAGGAGTTCACGCAGGGTGATGCCCGGCAGGTACTCCATGACGAGGTAGGCGAGTTCGCCGTCCTGACCCTGGTCGAAGACGTTGACGACATGCGGGTCGGCCAGACGGGCGGCCGCGCGGGCCTCCTGGATGAACCGGCTCTGGAATGCCGAGTCGTCGCTCAGGTGCGCGTGCATGACCTTCAGGGCGATGCGGCGCTCGAGGCGCAGGTCGGTGGCGACGTAGACGGTCGCCATCCCGCCGCGGGCGATCCGTGCCCGTACACGGTAGCGACCGTCGACAAGCCGCCCGATGAGGGGGTCGGCCTGATGATTGGTCGTCACGACAGAAGTCTAGGGACGATTGGCTGAAAGCCCCGGGAACGCCTCACCCCTCGGGGCATCCGGATTTCCGGAAGCGTCACCCGTGCTGGGCAAGCCATGCGTACGCCTGTGCCTCCCACTGCCCGTAGCGCTCGGGGTAGGCGGAGATCTGCACGGCCTGAGCCGCGTCGGTGAACGACAGGGATTCCCACCCGGGGATGTCGAACAGGCCGCGGGTCACGTCGCCGTTGGGGTCCCCGGTGCCGCCGTAGAAGACCCGCGTGCTCCGTTCCGCATCCATGATCTGCTCCGGGGTGCCCCAGCCGGTGCTGGGACGCTGCTGGAACAGACCGAGCGAATCGCGGTCTCCCCAGTCGAGGTTCCGCAGGCCCGACTCCACCATCCCTGTCGCGAGCGCGGTGGCGATCGCGCGGTCGGAGGCGCCCAGCTCACGGCCGATGCGGATGATGAGGGAGGCATTGGCCGCCTGCTCCGCATTCAGGGCGGCGGTGCGCTGGCCGCTCGGGGCGGCCGCGGGCATCGGCGCCGGAGCACCCTGGACGGCGAGCTTCTGACCGGGATAGATGATCGACGAGGCTTCGAGGCCGTTCCAGGCGAAGAGGGACTGCGTCGTGGTGCCGTACTTCTGGGCGATCGAGAACAGCGTCTCACCGGCGGCCACGGTGTGCGTGGCGGCGGCCGGTGCGGGAGCGGGCGTCGACGGTGCTGCGGCCGGAGCGGCCGCGGGGGCGGCGGGTGCACCCGCGGAGACGACGAGCTTCTGGCCCGGGTAGATGATCGCGCCCTGGGGCAGGCCGTTCGCGGCGAGGACGGCGCTCACCGAGGTCCCGTACGTCTGGGCGATGGCGAACACCGTGTCGCCGGCTGCGACGACGTGCGTCTTCGCCGCGGCAGGGGCGGGCGTCGCGGCCGGGGCCGGAGCCGCCGCAGGTGCCCGCAGGGAGAGAGTCTGGCCGGGGTAGATCACGGAGCGCATCGAGAGCCCGTTCCAACTGAGGACGTCGGCGGTCCGGAGTCCGTGCCGACCGGCGATGCCAGCGACCGTGTCGCCCGGCTGCACGACGTGCCCCGGTGGCACGTTCTGCGTGGGGACGACGCGCGTCGGAGCGACGCGCTGGCGTTCGTGCGGTGCGAGCGGTGGTGCGGGTGCGGCGGCGGGTGTCGCCGTCAGGGTGGCGGCGAGAGCGCCGGCCACGGCTGTCTGCAGGATCACGTCGGGCCCCCTTTTCGAGCACTTCACGCTGACACGGATGTATAGCGATGTCAACAGAAGTGACGGGTGTGACGTGTGGGACGGAAGTGACGAACATGCGACCGGGCCGTGGAGGTGAGATAGTGGCACCGTGTCTGAGAACGTCGCTGCAACCCCTGATTCCGCGCTCGAGTGGCTGACCATACCCGACCTCGTCGAGGTCCTCGGCGAGCCGTTGGGTCGCGTGCGACGCCTGATCGACGAGCACTACCTCGTCGGCTCGCGCCGCAGCGGTGTCTTCGCGGTCCCCTCGGTGTTCATCGTGGACGGACAGCCGCTGAGCTCGCTGCGCGGAACGATCATCGTGCTGCAGGACGCCGGGTTCTCCGACGACGAGCTGATCGACTGGCTGCTCGCCGAGGACGAGACCCTCGGGCGTTCGCCGATCGCCTCTCTCCTCGCGGGGCACAAGAGCGAGGTGCGTCGGCTCGCGCGCACGCTCGCCTGAGCCTGCTCAGGAGGAGCGCACGGTGGCGGCCCTGGCGAGGTCGCGCAGCTCGCCGACCGCTGCGTCGTCGAGGCGCGCGCCGGACAGTGCGCGGTCGGCGTCCCTGGCGTAGTCGGCGATCATCGTCTCGACGCGGTCCAGAGCCCCGGTCCCGGCGATCGTCTCCTGCAGGAACGAGACCTGGGACGTCGACAGGTCGGGATCGCCGAGCATCTCGTCGAGCACCCGGCGGGCCGAGGTGTCCAGGTGCTCCCTGGTGAAGGCGATGAGCACGGTCCGCTTGCCCTCCCGCAGGTCGTCGCCCGCGGGCTTCCCGGTGACGGCCGCGTCGCCGAACACGCCGAGCACATCGTCGCGCAGCTGGAAGGCGAGACCGAGCGGATGCCCGAAGCGGCGCAACGCCCGCGTCTGCTCGTCATCGGCGCCGGCCAGGCTCGCTCCGAGGACCAGCGGCTGCTCGATGCTGTAGCGCGCCGATTTCAGCGAGGCGACGCGGAGCGCTCGCTCGGCGTGCTCGCGGTCGTCGCTCACGCTCCACGCAGACTCCTCGGCGATGTCGAGGAACTGCCCGGTCGTGACGTCGCGACGCATCCGGGCATACTCCGCCCGCACGGTCCTCGCCTCGGGGTGCCCGTCGAGCGCCGACTCCAGGAGGTCGTCGCTCCAGGCCACGAGGAGATCGCCGAGCAGGACGGATCCGGCGCGTCCGAAGGCGGCGGCGTCGCCCCACCATCCGGCGGCGCGGTGCGAGGACTCGAGTGCGCGGTGGGCGGCGGGGCGTCCTCGACGGGTGTCCGAGTTGTCGATCAGGTCGTCATGGACGAGAGCGGCGGACTGGAAGATCTCGAGGGCGGCGCAGGCGTCCCACAGGTGGTCGTCCTCGACCACGCGACGATCGCGGAATCGGGCGACCGCACGCCACCCGGCGTGGCAGAACCGGGCGCGCAGGCGCTTGCCGCCGGAGAGGGTGTCCGCCGCCGCGGCGAGGAAGGCGGCGGCGTCCTCGCCGTACTCCGCCGACTCGGCTCGCATGCGGTCGAGGAAGACGTCCAGTCGCGCGGCCACGGCGTCGGGGACGGAGGGGGAGGGGGACGTCACGACTCCCAGCATACGTAAAGGATGTGAGGCGGGAACCGCTAGCCCCGGACGCTGCTCGCGCGTAGACTGGAGGGCACGATACCCGAGGGGGATGAGATGCCACTCTCCGAACAGGAGCAACGTCTGCTCGACGAGATGGAACGCCATCTCCTGCACAATGACGCCGATGTCGTGAGCGCGCCGTCGGGTGATCGCACGCTGAGCTATCGCAACCTCGTCTACGGGGCCCTCCTCCTGCTCGCCGGTATCGGCGGACTGGTCGTGGGTGTCATCCTCGGCGACGTCTGGGGCATCGTGGTCGGCGTCATCGGCTTCGCGGCCATGCTCGGCGGAGTGATGCTGGCCGTCACCCCGGTCCGGCGCAGCGGTCCGGCAGAGACCCGCACGCGCACCGCCCCGAAGCGGCAGGACTCCTCCTCCTTCATGGATCGCATGAACGACCGGTGGGATCGGCGCCAGGACGGCCACTGAGCCCCTCCCTTCTCCTCCACCACGAAGCCCGGATGCTGAGCATCCGGGCTTTTTCGTGTCTTCGGTGCGTTGACGCCTTCTGAGCCCTCCACTGGCCCTCCACCGGCCCTCCACCTTCCTCCACCCCGGAATCTCGCGGGTCGCGGGCGCGCTGCTCTTGAACCGCCGCCCGATACGCGGGATTCGTCGTAGGAATGTGGAGGAAAGTGGAGTAAAGTGGGGCGCATCTCGAGTTGGCCGGACGGAGAGGGGGTGATGGCCGATGCTGCTTGGCACGCACTCACCGAAGCTGGACGACAAGGGACGGGTCATCCTTCCCGCGAAGTTCCGCGAGGACCTGGGCGGCGGCATCGTCGTCACCCGGGGTCAGGAGCGGTGCCTCTACGTCTTCAGCACGGCCGAGTTCGAGGCGATGCACGAGCGGATCCGTCAGGCCCCGCTCGCCAACAAGCAGGCGCGTGACTTCATGCGCATGTTCCTCTCCGGTGCCAGTGCGGAGATGCCCGACAGCCAGAACCGCATCACCATCCCCGCCCACCTGCGTCAGTACGCGGGTCTTCAGAAGGAACTCATCGTGACCGGAGTCGGCGCCCACGCCGAGATCTGGGATGCGGAGAGCTGGAACGCCTACCTCGCCGCCGGCGAGGAGTCCTACGCCGAGCTGGAGCAGGAGGTGATTCCCGGACTGTTCTGACCACGGCTGTGATGCCCCGCCGCTCCCGCCCCGACACACTTCCCCGGTGCCGGGTCGAGAAGCGGAGGGGGATCAGAGCCGAAGGTCGGACCCGAGAGAGATCATGAACCTCCGCGACATCCACACTCCTGTCCTGCTCGACCGCTGCGTCGAGCTCCTCGCGCCCGCCCTCCAGGAGGACGGCGCCGTGCTCGTCGACGCCACCCTCGGCATGGGCGGGCACTCGGAGGCGCTGCTCGAGCGCTTCCCTGGCATCCGCCTCATCGGCCTGGACCGCGACACCGACGCGCTGACGATCGCGGGGGAGCGGCTCGCCCGGTTCCGCGATCGCGTCACGCTCGTGCACACCGTCTACGACGAGATCGGTCTGCACGCCCAGGGGGCGGCCGGTATCCTCTTCGACCTCGGCGTCTCGTCGCTGCAGCTGGACGAGGCCGAACGCGGCTTCGCGTACTCCAAGGACGCTCCGCTCGACATGCGGATGGATCAGACGAAGGGCATCACCGCCGCCGACGTCATCGCGACGTACAGCGAGGGGAACCTGCGCCGCATCTTCGAGCGGTACGGCGAGGAGAAGCTGGCGGCACGGTATGCCCGCTTCATCATTGAGGCCCGCCAGAAGCAGCCGATCACCCGCTCCGGGGAGCTCGTGGACATCCTCGTGGCGGCGACGCCCGCCGCGGCACAGCGTGCGGGGCACCCCGCGAAGCGCGTGTTCCAGGCGCTGCGCATCGAGGTCAACGCGGAGCTGAACGTGCTCGCGGACGCCATCCCCGCCGCGATGGACGCTCTCGCCGTCGGCGGTCGCATCGTCGTGATGTCATACCAGTCCCTCGAGGACCGGCTGGTGAAGCAGGCCTTCGCCGCCGCGTCCTCCTCGACGGCGCCCGCCGGCCTCCCGGTCGAGCTGCCGGAGCACGCCCCCCGATTCCGTGTCCTCACCAAGGGGGCGGAACTCGCCGACGACGAAGAACGCGCACGCAACCCGCGTGCGATACCGGTGCGCCTGCGCGCCGCCGAGAAGGTGCGGGAGAGCGCATGAGCATGAACGCAGTCCGCAATCCGACCCTGCCCCTGCAGCCGGTCGTCCCGGAGAGGACCCCGGAGCGCCGCCTCCAGCCCGTGACGGCACCGGCGCGGCGGCGCAAACCGAAGCTCGCCTACGCCCTCGTCGCCCTCGGCGGCGCCCTGGCGATCGGGGCGGCGCAGGTCGGGCTCTCCCTGGCCATCACGCAGGACTCGTTCACCCTCGCGGGGTTGACCTCCCAGCAGCGCGAACTCGACCTCCGCACGGATGCGCTGCAGGAGGAGCTCACGGGGCTGAGTTCTCCGCAGGTGCTCGCCGGCAATGCGGCCGACCTCGGGATGGTCGTCGCGGGAGCGCCCTCCTATCTGCGTCTCAGTGACGGCGCGGTCTTCGGCGCCGGCGCCGGCGCCGAGGGGATCTCGACGGTCGACCCTCATGGGCCGGCGGCCGTCGGCAACGTCCTCGTCACCGAGGAGGCGCCCGCGGCGGAGCAGACGGCGGAGGAGTCCACCGGAGGCGCCCCGCCCGCGACGGACCTGCCGCCCGCCCTCACCGACGGCCTCCCCAGCCCCACGACCCACTGACCATCCCGATCGACGGAGAGATCCCATGACGACACGAGCCACGCGCGGACCGCGGCGACGCACCGTCGTCGCACTGGCGGTCATCCTCTCGGTGCTGGTGGCGTTCGTCGTCCGCCTCATCGACATCCAGGTCGTGAGCGCCGACGAGCATGTCAGCCAGTCTCTGGAGCACATCGGGGACGGGTCCACGATCCCCGGGCAGCGCGGTTCCATCGTCGACGCGGAGGGCACCGTCCTCGCGTCGAGCGTCATGGTGTACGACGCTCAGCTCAGCCCGCAGGTCATCAGGCTCACGGAGGAGAAGGACCCGGCGCTGCCGTGGGCCGAGGCCTCCGAGAAGATCGCCGCCATCACGGGCGTGCCGGGCGACGAGATCCGCAAGCGCGTCTCGGACGCCCTGGCCGAGAACCCGAACAGCCAGTACGCGCCCTTGAAGACCGGGTTGAACACCGAGCAGTACATCGCGCTCCGCGACCTCGGCCTCGGGAGCTATCTGGCGCTGCAGCCGCGCGAGACGCGGGTCTACCCGAACGGCGCCGTCGCCGGCAACGTGCTGGGCTTCCTCGACAACACGGGCGAGGCCAAGGCGGGTATCGAGCAGCTCGAGGAATCCTGCCTGGCGCCCGTGGACGGCGAGAAGACCTACCGCAAGGGCAAGGACGGAGTCGTGATCCCGGGCAGCGAGTCCGTCACCGACGCCGTGAACGGCGGCACCGTGCAGCTCACGATCAACAGTGACCTGCAGTGGTACCTCCAGCAGATGATCGGCGAAGAGGCCCAGAAGCAGGGGGCGAAGGGCGGGACGGTGACGGTGGTCGAGGTGGGCACCGGCAAGATCCGCGCCGCCGCCGAGTGGCCCGCCATGGACCCCAACGACCTGGACTCCTCGACGCCCGAGACGCGCTACAGCCAGATCTTCCACCGCGACTTCGAGCCGGGCTCGACGTTCAAGGCGATCACGGCGGCGGCAGCGATGGAGGGCGCCGGCCTCACTCCGCTCAGCACGGTCACAGCGTCGTCGCGCGAGACCTTCCCGAACGGCGCTGTGATCAACGACTCGTTCAGCCACCCCGCGTACAACTACACGCTGGCGGGCGGACTCATCGACTCGTCCAACACCGCGCTGTCGAAGTTCGGCACGATGGTCGCCCCCGAGGTCCGCTACGACTACCTGCAGCGCTTCGGCGTCGGTCAGAAGACGCTGGACTTCCCCTCCGAGGTGGGCGGCATCCTCCACCCGGTGAGCGACTGGGACAGTCAGTCGCTCTACACGACGACGTTCGGCCAGTACTTCACCGTGACGGCCCCACAGCTCGCGGGCGCCTACCAGGCCATCGCCAACGGCGGGGAGAAGATCGACCTGACGATGGTCGAGTCCTGCACGGCGCCCGACGGGACGGTCACGGAGACCCCGAAGCCGAAGCGCGAGCAGATCGTGAAGGAGCAGACCGCGGCCGATCTGACGCGCATGCTCGAGAACGTGGCCGTGCAGGGCGGGAACGCGGATCGCATCCAGGTGCCCGGCTATCGCGTGACCAGCAAGACCGGTACCGCACAGGTGTCCGACGGCAAGGGCGGCTACAAGGCGGGCGTCTACTACACCAGCATGGTGGGCTTCGCTCCCGTCGACGACCCCCAGTACGTCGTCGTGGTGACCCTCGACGAGCCGACTAAGGTTGTATCGTCCGCGGCCACCGCTTCCGCCTTCCAGAAGGCGATGACGCAGGTGATGAAGACCTATCGCGTGATGCCGTCCTCTGTCCCGATGGACGCGCTCCTCCCCAAGTTCGGATAGCCGGCGAGAGCCGCGCATGGAGATGACATGATCGCCCTGACGCTCGCTGAGATCGCCGCCGCCGTCGGTGGTGAGCTGCGCGTGGCCGGAGAGCACACGCCGGAGACGGTGGTCGACGGCATCGTCGACACCGATTCCCGCACCATGGAGGCGGGGTCGATCTTCGTCGCCAAGCCCGGAGCCGAGACGGACGGACACCGCTTCGTCGGCGCCGCCGTCGAAGCCGGCGCGGTGCTGGCGATCGTCGAGCGTCCGGTCGACGTCGCGGTTTCACAGATCGTCGTCCCGGATGCCGTCGCCGCGCTCGGCGACCTCGCCCGCGAGGTCGTGGCGCGCGTGCGCGCCGGCGGGAACCTGCGCATCGTCGGCATCACCGGCTCCAACGGCAAGACGACGACCAAGAACTTCCTCGCCCGCATCCTCGATGACGAGGGCGAGACCGTCGCTCCGGTGAAGTCCTTCAACAACGAGGTCGGCGCCCCGGTGACGATGCTTCGCGTCACGCACGACACCCGGTTCCTCGTGAGCGAGTTCGGCGCCGCCGCGCCGGGCAGCATCGCGCGGCTCGCCGGCCTCGTCGAGCCCGACCTCGTCGTCGTGCTCATGGTCGGGATGGCGCACGCCGGGGGCTTCGGCGGCATCGAGGCCACCGCGAAGGCCAAGTCCGAGCTCGTCGCCGCGGCCCGCGTACCCGGCACGGCCGTGCTCAACGCCGACGACGCCCGGGTGTGGGCGATGCGCGAGCTCGCGGAGAACCGCGGCCTCCGGGTCGTCGGCTTCGGCCAGTCCGCCGCGGCCGCCGTGCACGCGCGCGACATCGAGGTCTCGGCCTCCGGCACGCAGTGCGTGATCGAGGTCGCCGGGGAGCGGCTGCCGCTGCGCCTGCGCGTCCTCGGCGCGCACCACGTCACGAACGCCCTCGCCGCGATCACCGCGGCCGTCGAGCTCGGTGTGGCCCCTGCCGACGCCGTCGCCCGCTTGGAGACCGTCGAGATCGCCGAGCGCTGGCGCATGCAGCCCCTGGGCAACGACCGCGTCCGCATCATCAACGACGCCTACAACGCCAGCCCCGACTCGATGGCAGCCGCCTTGCGTACCCTCGCCCAGATCACCGGCCCCGACGAGCGCACCGTCGCCGTCCTCGGCGCGATGAGCGAACTCGGCGAGAGCGCGGGGGAGGAGCACGACCGCATCGGCCTCCTCGCGGTGCGCCTCAACATCCGGCGCATCGTCGTCGTCGGCCCGGAGGCGCGTCGGCTGTACCTCGCCGCCGTCGGCGAGGGATCGTGGGACAGCGAGGCCGTGCATCTGCCGGACCAGGACGCCGCGTTCGAGTACCTCCGCACCGAGCTGCGCGACGGCGACCGGGTCCTCGTGAAGTCGTCCAACTCCGTGGGCCTCCGGCATCTCGGCGATCGTCTGGGAGAATTGTTCTCGTGAGGTCCCTCATCATGGCGGCGGCCATCTCGCTCGCCTTCACTCTCTTCCTGACTCCCGTCTTCCTCCGGCTCTTCCGGAAGTGGGGCTGGGGGCAGGTCATCCGCACCCCGGAAGCCGCCGGCAACCCGAGCCACGAGGCTAAGCGCGGCACGCCCACGATGGGCGGGGTCATCTTCATCCTCGGCTCGATCGTCGGCTACTTCACCGGCGTCCTCGTCAGCGGCGAGACCCCGGCGCTGTCCGCGATCCTCGTCATCTGGCTCATGGTGGGCTTCGGCGTGGTCGGGTTCATCGACGACTACATGAAGGTGCGCAGCCAGCGCAGTCTCGGGCTGTCCGGGTGGCGCAAGGTGATCGGGCAGCTCATCGTCGTGATCCCGTTCGGGATCGTGGCGCTGAACTTCCCGAACAAGTGGGGGCAGACGCCGGCCAGTGCGTCCATCTCCCTCTTCCGCGACATCACGTGGCTGAACCTCTTCGCGTTCGGCGTCATCCTCGGCTGGATCCTCTACCTCGCCTGGATCTCGATCATCGGGGTCGCGACCTCCAACAGCGTCAACCTCACCGACGGCCTCGACGGCCTCGCCGCCGGTGCGGGCGTGATCGTCGTCGGTGCGTACAGCCTCATCGCGTTCTGGCAGTTCAAGCAGCCCTGCATCGGCGGAGACCCCGGTTCCCTCGGCGGCTGCTACGAGGTGCGCGACCCGTTCAACCTCGCCATCATCTCGGCCTCGTTCGCCGCCAGCCTCATCGGCTTCCTGTGGTGGAACGCCCCGAAGGCCAAGGTGTTCATGGGAGATGTGGGTTCGATGGCCATCGGCGGCGTCATCACCGCGATGGCGGTCATGACCCGCACCGAGCTGCTGCTCCTCATCATCGCCGGTGTCTTCGTGCTCGCCTCCGGATCCGTGATCCTGCAGCGCGCCTACTTCAAGATCACCCGCGGCAAGCGGCTCTTCCTCATGAGTCCGTTCCACCACCACCTCGAGATGCGGGGATGGTCGGAGGTCACCATCGTGGTGCGAATGTGGATCATCGCGGGTCTGCTCGCCGTCTCTGCCGTCGGGCTCTTCTACGTGGAATGGCTGACCCGTGTCGGCTGAGCGCCTGGCCGGGCTGACGAGCTGGCACGCCGACTGGCGCGGCCTGCGCGTCGCCGTCCTCGGTCTCTCCATGACCGGCTTCTCCGTCGCCGACACCCTCGCCGAGCTCGGTGCCGACGTCCTCGTGCTCAGCGCGTCGGCGGAGGAGGAGTACGCCCGTCTGCTCCCCGTCATCGGCGCCCGGTTGGAACTCGGTCCGCTGGACGCTGTGCCGGAGGCGCTGACGGCGTTCGCGCCCGAGGTCGTCATCGCCTCCCCGGGTTTCGCTCCGTCGCACCCCGTCATCCGCTGGGTCCAGGACGAGGGCATCGCGCTCTGGGGCGATGTCGAGCTCGCCTGGCGCGTGCGCGACAAGGTCCTCCGCGCGGACGGCACGCCGGCCGGCTGGGTGCTCATCACCGGGACCAACGGCAAGACGACGACGACCCAGCTCACGGCGACGCTGCTCGTCGCCGGCGGGCTGCGTGCCGCACCGTGCGGCAACATCGGCGTCCCCGTGCTCGACGCGGTCCGGGATCCGGCCGGCTTCGACGTGCTCGTCGTCGAACTCTCCAGCCACCAGCTCTGGTATCTCGGCCTGTCGCGCCCGGAGGGGGAGCTCTTCCCGCACGCCGCGGTCTGCCTCAACCTCGCCGACGATCATCTCGTCTGGCACGGCAGCGCCCAGGCGTACCGGGATGCGAAGGCGCTGGTCTATCGGAACACCCGCGTCGCCTGCGTCTACAACAAGGCCGACGAGGCCACGCGGCGGATGGTCGAAGAGGCCGAGGTCGTCGAGGGCGCTCGTGCCATCGGCTTCGACCTGGGCATCCCCGGGCCGAGCGACCTCGGCGTCGTGGAGGGGCTGCTCGTCGATCGGGCCTTCCTCGACGACCGGGCCCGCAGCGCCCTGGAGCTGACCACGGTCGCCGACCTGGAGGCCGCCGGCCTGTCGGCCCCGCACATCGTGCAGAACATCCTCGCCGCCAGCGCTCTCGCCCGGTCTCTCGGAGTCGAGCCCGAGGCGATCCATGGCGCGCTGCAGACATTCCGCCTCGACGCGCATCGTATCGAGGTGGTCGCCCGGCATGCCGGCATCACCTGGATCGACGACTCCAAGGCGACGAACCCGCACGCCGCCGCCTCCTCGCTGCGCGCCTACCCGGGCGCGGTGTGGGTCGTCGGCGGCGATCTCAAGGGCGTCGACATCGCCGATCTCGTCGCGGACGCGGGCTCGACCGCGCGCGCGGCGGTGGTCATCGGAGTGGACCGCACGGCCGTCGTCGCGGCATTCGAGCGACACGCGCCGACGGTGCCGGTCTTCGAGGTCGATGCTGGCGACACTGGACAGGTCATGAACCGCGTCGTGGAGATCGCGGCGGGGATCGTCGACGGGGAGGGCACCGTGCTCCTCGCTCCCGCCGCCGCATCCTTCGACCAGTTCTCCAGCTACGCGGATCGCGGCCATCGCTTCGCCGAAGCGGTGCAGGAATGGATCGATCGGGGGAGCGCCGATGACGCAGGTGGCTCGCCCTCCGCGGTCTGAGTCGGGTGGGCTCGCGGCCCGGGTCTCGCTCGGGCGCCGGTTCACGCCGGTCTCGACCGAGTTCCTGCTGATCGCGTCGACCGCCCTGCTCCTCACGATCTTCGGCCTCGTGATGGTGCTGTCCGCGACGAGCGCCACCGCCGTGGCCAACGCGCAGAACCCGTTGGACGGCGCCCTCCGGCAGGGTGTGTTCGCCCTGCTCGGCATCCCGATGATGTTCCTCATCAGCCGCTTCCCCGTGGACTTCCTCAAGCGCATGGCCTGGCCTGCGCTGTTCGGCGCGGTGGCCCTCCAGCTCCTCGTGTTCACGCCGCTCGGCATCGCCGACGGCGGAAACCGGAACTGGATCCAGGTGGCGGGCTTCCAGATGCAGCCGTCCGAGTTCCTCAAGCTGGCGCTCGCCCTGTGGATCGCCGCGGTCCTGCTCCGCAAGCAGACCATGCTCGGCACCTGGCACCACGTCTTCATCCCCGTCGTGCCGGTCGGCGCGCTGGCGATCGGCACCGTGCTCGCGGGCAAGGACCTCGGCACCGCGATGGTGATGGTCCTCATCCTCCTCGGCTGCCTCTTCTTCTCCGGCGTGAAGCTGCGGCTGTTCATCATCCCGATGATCCTGGGCGTGGTCGCGGTGCTGGCGTACGCGCTCTCCAGCGAGGACCGCATGCGCCGGATCACCGCCACCTGCGACGACATGGCGCTGTACTACACGGACTGCTACCAGTCGATCCACGGCATCTGGGGCATGGCCTCCGGCGGAGTCTTCGGCCTCGGTCTCGGCAATTCCCAGGAGAAGTACGGGTGGCTGCCCGCCGCCGGCAACGACTTCATCTTCGCGATCGTCGGCGAGGAGCTGGGGCTGATCGGCTGCATCGTCGTGCTCGCCCTCTTCACGTTCTTCACGGTGGGCGCGTTCCACGTGATCCGCAAGACCTCGGACCCCTTCATCCGCGTCGCGGCCGGAGGGATCACGGTCTGGATCGTCGGCCAGGCGGTCCTGAACATCGGCGTCGTCATCGGGGTCTTCCCCGTCATGGGCGTGCCGCTGCCGTTCATGTCCCAGGGTGGAACGGCCCTCTTCGCGGTGCTCATCGCGTGTGGCGTGCTGCTGGCCTTCGCGCGGACCATCCCGGTCGCCGAGAAGCAGTCAGCCGAGCGGGGTAGGGTCGCGAGGTGACTTCGTACCTCCTCGCCGGCGGTGGCACCGCCGGCCATGTCAATCCGCTGCTCGCCGTCGCCGACGCGCTCCGCGAGCGCGACCCCGCCGCAACGATCCTCGTGCTCGGCACGGCCGAAGGCCTGGAGTCCCGCCTCGTCCCCGAGCGCGGCTACGAGCTCCTCATCGTCGACAAGGTGCCGTTTCCGCGGCGTCCGAACGCGCAGGCCGCCGCGTTCCCCGCGCGGTTCCGCCGGGCGATCGCGCAGGTGCGCGCGCACATCCGTCAGCACGACATCGACGTCGTCGTCGGCTTCGGCGGCTACGCCTCCGCACCCGCCTACGTCGCCGCGCGTCGCGAGCGCGTGCCCTTCGTCGTCCACGAGGCCAACGCGAAGCCCGGGCTGGCGAACGTGCTCGGTGCCCGTGCGGCCGCGGGCGTGGGCGTCGCGTTCGCCGGGACGCCCCTCCGCGGAAGCGAGGTGGTCGGCATGCCGCTGCGGCGCGAGGTCATCACGCTCGACCGCGCGGCACGGCGTGCCGAGGCCGCGGAGTACTTCGGGCTCGACCCCGATCGCCCCGTGCTGCTCGTCTTCGGCGGCTCGCTCGGAGCGCAGCGGTTGAACGACGCTCTGGCGGATTCCTGGCGCGACATCCTCGCCGCGGGCTGGCAACTGCTCCACGTGACGGGGGAGCGCAGCGACCTTCCCGATCCGGGCGTCGCCGGCTACGCCCTCCGCCGGTACGTCGACCGCATGGACCTCGCGTTCGCGCTGGCCGACCTCATCGTGTCGCGTTCGGGATCGGCGACGGTCAGCGAGATCAGCGCACTCGGCATCCCCGCCCTGTACGTGCCGTACTCGGTGGGCAACGGAGAGCAGCGTCTGAACGCCGGATCGGCCGTGGCCGCCGGTGCCGCGCAGCTCCTCGATGACGCGACCTTCGACGGCGACGCCGTCCGGCGGATCGTCGTGCCGCTGCTCGGCGATCCCGACCGCATCCGGCGGATGGCGGAGGCCGCGGAGACCGCGGGCACCCGCACCGGGACCGAGAACGTCGTGGCGATGATCGATCGTGCCCTCGGTGCGGCGTGACGCCGCCGCCCGGACGCGAACGAAAAGTAGACTGAAGCGGACATGATCAGACCCGACCTCTCCCTCCCCATCCCCGAGACGATCACCGCCGCGCACTTCATCGGCATCGGTGGATCCGGGATGAGCGGACTCGCCAAGATGTTCCTCGACGCGGGCATCCGCGTCTCCGGCAGCGACCGTGCCGACAGCGACAACCTGCGGGCGGTGGCCGCCGCGGGCGCGACGGTGCACGTCGGTCACGATGCCGCCCACCTCGGCGACGCCGACACGGTCGTGCACACGGGCGCCATCTGGCCGGAGAACCCCGAGTTCGTCACCGCCAAGGAGCGGGGCCTCCACGTCATCCACCGGTCCCAGGCGCTGCACTGGCTGATCGGCACGCGGCGCCTCGTCTCGGTGGCGGGCGCGCACGGCAAGACGACCTCGACGGGCATGATCGTCACCGCGTTGCGCGACCTCGGCGCCGATCCGCACTTCGTGAACGGTGGCGTGATCGAGCAGCTCGGCACGTCCAGCGCGACCGGGAGCGGCGACCTCTTCGTCATCGAGGCCGACGAATCGGACGGCACCTTCCTCCTCTACGACACGGCCGTGGCGCTCATCACGAACGTCGACCCCGACCACCTCGACCACTACGGCTCGGACGAGGCCTTCCACGACGCCTTCGTGCGCTTCGCGGACGCCGCGTCGGAGGCGGTCGTCATCTCCAGCGACGACCCCGGTGCGCTCCGGGTCCTGGCAGGACTGTCCCACCCGCGGGTCCTGACGTTCGGTCAGGCCGAGGGTGCCGACGTCCGGGTCAGCGAGATCGTCACGGCAGGTCCCGTCGCCGCGGTCGTCTCGCACGGCGGCGAGACCGAGCGCATGCAGCTCGCCGTCCCCGGCGTGCACAATGCGATCAACGCCACCGGGGCGGTCGCCGTGCTGCTCGCGCTCGGTCACCCGCTCCGCGATGCCGTGCGCGCCGTCGAGGGCTTCGCGGGGACCGTCCGTCGTCTCGAGCGTCATGGCGAGGAGCGCGGGGTCACGGTCTACGACGACTACTCCCACCACCCGACCGAGGTGCGCGCGGCGCTCGAAGCCATGCGCAGCATCGCCGGCTCCGGGCGGTTGATCGCGATCCAGCAGCCGCACACCTACTCGCGGACGCAGCACATGTACCAGGAGTTCGCGGACGTCCTGGAGGACCTCGCCGACCACACCGTGATGCTGGACGTCTACGGTGCCAGGGAAGATCCGGTGCCCGGCGTCACCGGCGAGCTGGTGAGCGGCGCGTTCCACGACCCCTCCCGCGTGCACTTCGTCGCCGACTGGCAGGAGGCGGCCGACTACACGGCATCCGTGGCGACCGACGGCGACTTCGTCGTGACCCTCGGCTGCGGCAACGTGTATCAGATCATCCCGCAGGTGCTGGACTCGCTGCGCCGGACCGACGGGGCGTAGCCCATGCGCCGGCCGCCCCCGCTCCCGAGCGCCCCGGATGCACCGGAGGAGACGGACGCCGCATCCGCGCGCAGCCTCCGCCGCCGCGGTGCCGCTCCGTCGCCGGCGGACGAGGCTGTCCAGGACGATCTCGTCGCCCCCGGGGTCGAGGGGGAGCAGGAAGCGGCCGTCCCGAGCTCCTCGATGGACGTCTGGCGGGCTGCGCGCGCGCGCCGCAAGGCCCTCCGCGCGGAGATCCGTCGGTTCACCCAGCGCTCGCGTCGGCGCCGCATCACCTGGCTGAGCGTCGTCGGCGCGATCGTGCTGCTGATCGGCGGAAGCGTCGCGGCGGCCTACAGTCCGCTCTTCGCGGTCGAGCGCATCACGGTCACCGGGACGACCACGATCGATCCGGCGGTGATCGAGGGCGCGTTGGCGGACCAGATGGGCACGCCGCTCGCGCTCGTCGACACCAGTGAGGTCAAGGCCGCGCTGCTGGCCTTCCCGCTCATCGAGACCTACGCGCTGGAGGCGAGACCCCCGCACGACCTCACGGTCCGTATCGTCGAGCGCACACCGATCGGCGTGATCGAGTCCGCCGCCGGCTTCACCCTCGTGGACGCCGCGGGCGTCGCGCTCTCGACGACCGAGGAGCGTCCGGCAGGACAGCCACTCGTCGAGGTCGAGGGCGGCGTGGACTCCTCGGCGTTCCGCAGCGCCGGGCTCGTCGTGCGTGCCCTCCCCGCCGATATCCGCAGCGCCCTCACCGGGGTCCGTGCCTCGACGGCGGACGACGTGACCCTCACCCTCGACTCCGGCCTCACGGTCGTGTGGGGGAGCGAGGAAGACAGCGCGCTGAAGGCGCTCGCGCTCTCCGCGGCTCTCGTGAAGAACCCCACGGCCTCGTCCATCGACGTGACCTCGCCCGACGTCGCGGTCGTCGGCTGAACGCTTTGCGCAGGAATGGCGCGACACGCCCACGGCGTTGCGGGCGCGCGGGCGGGCGGCGCTTACCTTCGATCTGAGAGAACGCAATACCGGGAAATACTTTACACCTCTAGTTGAGGTTTAAGGTTCCCCCTTCCAGGCTCTACTAATCGGAGGCCGGCCATGAGCCAGAACCAGAACTACCTCGCCGTGATCAAGGTCGTCGGCGTCGGCGGTGGCGGCGTCAACGCCGTCAACCGCATGATCGAGCTCGGTCTCCGCGGAGTCGAGTTCATCGCCGTCAACACCGACGCCCAGGCGCTGCTCATGAGCGACGCCGACGTCAAGCTGGACGTGGGTCGCGAGCTCACCCGCGGCCTCGGTGCCGGTGCCGACCCCGAGGTGGGTCGTCGCGCCGCAGAGGACCACGCGGAGGAGATCGAGCAGGCGCTGACCGGCGCCGACATGGTCTTCGTCACCGCCGGAGAGGGCGGTGGCACCGGAACGGGTGGCGCTCCCGTCGTCGCCCGCATCGCAAAGTCGATCGGTGCGCTCACCATCGGTGTCGTCACGAAGCCGTTCTCCTTCGAGGGGCGTCGCCGCCAGAGCCAGGCCGAGGCGGGCGTCGCGAAGCTGAAGGAAGAGGTCGACACCCTCATCGTCGTCCCGAACGACCGTCTGCTCGAGATCAGCGACCGCGGCATCTCGATGATCGAGGCGTTCGCCACCGCCGACCAGGTCCTCCTCGCCGGCGTGCAGGGCATCACCGACCTCATCACGACCCCCGGTCTCATCAACCTGGACTTCGCCGATGTGAAGTCGGTCATGCAGGGAGCCGGATCCGCTCTGATGGGCATCGGCTCGGCCCGCGGCGCCGACCGCGCGATCAAGGCGGCGGAGCTCGCCGTCGAGTCGCCGCTGCTCGAGGCCTCCATCGAAGGTGCCCACGGGGTGCTGCTCTCGATCCAGGGTGGCTCGAACCTCGGCATCTTCGAGATCCACGACGCGGCGGACCTCGTCAAGGAGGCCGCGCACCCCGAGGCCAACATCATCTTCGGTACCGTCATCGACGACACGCTCGGCGACGAGGTGCGGGTGACCGTGATCGCCGCGGGCTTCGACGGCGGGGAGCCCTCGCTGCGACTGGACCCGATGGTCGTCTCGCGTCCCTCGACCGCGTCCCTTCCCGAGGTGGCGCTGTCGGAGACCAGCGAGCCTGCGGCCGAGAAGAGCACGCCTGAGCCCGCCCCGGCGCCCGCGGCACCGCGCACGCCGGCGACGAGCATCGAGCCGGCCTTCGCCGACGACGACATCGACATCCCCGAATTCCTGAAGTGACGACACCGGTCGGCGCCTCGGCGCCATCGGATCTGGCCGCGCGGCTGTCGGCGATCGACGACAAGATCGCCGACGCCGCGCGTGCCGCCGGGCGGTCTCCCGCGGAGATCACCCGGATCGTCGTCACGAAGTTCCACCCCGCCTCGCTGGTGCGCGATCTGCACGCCCTCGGGGTGCACGCGGTGGGGGAGAACCGACAGCAGGAGCTCACCGCCAAAGCGGGCGAGCTCTCCGCGCTCGACCTCGAGTGGCACTTCATCGGACAGGGGCAGACGAACAAGGCCGCGGCGATCAGGCGGAGCGCCGACGTCGTGCACTCCGTGGACCGTGACCGGTTCGCCGACGCCCTGCATCGTGCCGCAGAGACCGACGAGGTGCTCGACGTGCTCGTGCAGGTGAACCTCACCGAGGACGAGGGCAGGGGAGGGGTAGCGCCGGCGTCGGCGGTGGCGTTGGCCGAGCACGTGCTCAGCCTGCCCTCGCTGCGGCTCCGGGGCGTAATGGCCGTCGCGCCCCTCGACGAGGACCCCGCGAGCGCCTTCGCCCGTCTGCACCACATCGCCGCCGACGTGCGGACCGTCGCTCCCGACGCGACGTGGATCTCCGCCGGGATGACCGGCGACTTCGCCGAGGCCATCGCCGCCGGCGCGACACACCTGCGGATCGGTTCCGCAATCACGGGACCGCGCCCCGCCCGGGGTTAACCTGTGACAAGACCAGCCCGAAACGTTCGAACCGGAGGACACGATGGGTAACCCGCTGAAGAAGACCATGGTGTATCTCGGCCTCGCCGACGAGGAAGAGGTCTACGAAGAGGAGACGCAGGCACCCGCGCGCGCCCAGCGTGAGCGCGAGCGTGAGCGCGAAGAGCCGGCACCGGCCCCCGTCACGCCGCTCCGTCGTCCCGTCGCCGTCCGCCAGCCCGCAGCAGGAGCCGTGAACGAGATCCTCACCGTCCACCCGAAGCAGTACCGCGACGCCCAGCTGATCGCGGAGAGCTTCCGCGAGGGCGTCCCGGTCATCATCAACCTCTCCCAGATGAGCGACGCCGACGCGCGCCGCCTCATCGACTTCGCGAGCGGTCTCTCCCTCGGCCTCTATGGCCGGATCGAGCGGGTGACCTCCAAGGTCTTCCTGCTCTCGCCGGAGAACATCGCGGTGTCCGGTCACGGGGGTATCGCGCACGCAGACGCCGAGTCTGCGGGCTTCGACCACTCGTAGACCGTGCAGCTGGTCTCGGTCCTCGCCAGCATCGTCCATCTGGTGCTGCTGGTCTACATCCTCGTGCTCTTCGCGAGGCTCATCCTGGATTACATCCCGATGTTCAATCGGGAATGGCGTCCGAAGGGCTTCGGCCTCGTGGCCGCGGAGGCGGTGTACACCGTCACCGATCCGCCCATCCGGTTCTTCCGGCGGATCATCCCTCCGCTGCGCATCGGTCAGCTCTCGCTGGACTTCGGCTTCGCGCTGACCCTTCTGGTCGTCCTGATCCTGATGAACATCGTCCGGTTGTTCATCCGCTGACCACCCCGGTGTCGCGCCCGGAGACGGCGGCGAGTTCGCCGAGCCTGGGTGTCGTGGCATCGCGACCCCAAGGCTCGGGGGCTATGCTGGCACCCAGGTGCGCGCCCCGGGTTCGCGCCACATCACGAACACGCCATACATCGGTACTGGCAATCGAACTCATCGAAAGAGGAGCCACCCATGGCACTTACCCCGGATGACGTCGTCACCAAGCAGTTCCAGCACGTCCGCTTCAAGGACGGCTTCGACCCGGACGAGGTCGACGACTTCCTCGACGAGATCGTCATCGAGTGGCGCAAGGCCCTCGAGGAGAACGCCGAGCTGAAGGCGAAGCTCGCCGCGTACGAGTCGGGCTCCACGCCTGCTCCCGCCGCTGCCGCCGAGCCGGCTGCCGCTGCTCCTGCCCCGGCCGCCGCCGAGGCTCCCGCCGCCGACGCCGCACCGACCGGCTCCGCGACCGCGACTGCCGGCATCATCGAGCTCGCGCAGCGTCTGCACGACGAGCACGTGGCCGAGGGTGAGGCCAAGCGCAACCAGCTCATCTCCGAGGCCGAGGCCGAGGTCGCCCGCATCCGCACGGAGGCCGAGGCGAAGCAGCGCGAGGAGACCGCGCGCCTGGAGCGCGAGCGCAACACGCTGGAGGCCCGCATCACCGAGCTGCGCAACTTCGAGCGCGACTACCGCTCGCAGCTCCGCGGCTACATCGAGGGTCAGCTCCGCGAGCTCGACGAGAAGTCGGCGTCCACGGACTCGACGCCGGTCTCCGCGATCGGCCTGTAAGGCGCCCTCTTGTCAGGACGTCGTCCCCTTCGTCGGTCGGCGGCCGGCGCGATCGTTGCGATTCTCGCAGCGGTCGTGCTGGCCGCCGATCAGTTTGTGAAGTACCTCACCATCGAGAACCTGCCGCTGCACGAGGCGGTCCCGGTTCTCGGAGAGTTCCTGCAGCTCTACTACGTGCGCAATCCCGGCGCGGCGTTCTCGCTCGGCTCTGGCGTGACGTGGATCTTCACCATCGCCCTTGCGGTCGTCGCGGGCGTCATCGTCTGGAAGGCGTTCGGGCTGCGGTCGCGTCTCTGGGCGGTCGTCCTCGGCTGCCTCCTCGGGGGCGTGCTGGGGAACCTGTCGGACCGTCTGTTCCGGGAGCCCGGGTTCCCCGTGGGCCACGTCGTGGACATGATCTCCATGCCGTGGATGATGCCGGCGATCTTCAACGTCGCCGACATCTTCATCGTCACCGGGATGATCTCGGTCGCCCTGCTCGTGGTGTTCGGCCTCCGGTTCGACGGCACGCGCGAGCGCGACCATGCCCCGGTCGAGACCGACGAGGACGCCGAGGCCGCCGCCGCGTCCGAGGGGCGCTGAGCGTGGAGTCCCGCTCGCTGCCCGTCCCGGACGGGCTCGACGGCACGCGGGTCGACGCCGCCCTCGCCAAGCTCCTCGGGTTCTCGAGGACCTTCGCGGCGGAGGTGGCCGCGTCCGGCGGCGTCCGCCTGGACGGCGTCACCCTCGACAAGTCGGATCGCCTGCGGGGCGGTGCCTGGCTCGACGTCGAGTGGGAGCCGAAGGAGGGGCCGAAGATCGTGCCCATCGCGGTGCCTGAGCTGGGCATCGTCTACGACGACGACGACATCGTCGTCGTCGACAAGCCGACCGGCGTCGCCGCGCACCCCTCGCTCGGGTGGGAGGGGCCCACGGTCGTCGGTGCTCTCGCCGCCGCGGGGTTCCGCGTCGCGACCAGCGGTGCACCGGAGCGTCAAGGCGTCGTGCACCGGCTGGATGTGGGGACGAGCGGACTCATGGTCGTCGCCAAGAGCGAGGCCGCCTACACCGCTCTCAAGCGGGCGTTCAAGGAGCGCACGGTCGAGAAGATCTACCACGCGGTGGTGCAGGGGCATCCGGACCCGCTCGTGGGCACGATCGATGCGCCGATCGGTCGGCACCCGAACCACTCCTGGAAGTTCGCCGTCGTCCCGGACGGCAAGCCCTCCGTGACGCACTACGAGACGCTCGAGGCCTTTCCCGGTGCCTCCCTGCTCGAGATCCACCTGGAGACGGGCCGTACGCATCAGATCCGCGTGCACATGGCGGCACACCGGCACCCGTGCGTCGGGGACCCACTCTACGGCGCCGACCCGACGCTCTCGGCCCGCCTCGGACTCACGCGGCAGTGGCTGCATGCGCATCAGCTGGCCTTCGCCCATCCGACGACGGGGGAATGGGTGCAGTTCGCCTCGCCCTATCCTGAGGACTTCCAGCACGCGCTGGACGTGCTGCGCGGGGAATAGTCCATCCGCCGGGGCGTCAGCGCGCCGGTGTCCGTGGTCTCCGCCACACTGACCGCATGAGCATCGTGGTGCGCCCTGCGACGATCTTCGACGACGTCGCCGCGGTCGTGGGGCCGAAGAAGCCGACGTCGAACGTCTGCTTCTGCCTGAGCTATCGGATCGGCAACAAGGAGAACGTCTCCCTTCGCGGTCCCGCACGGGCCGAGCGGGTGCGTGAGCTCTGCCACCAGGATCCTCCTCCCGGCGTGCTCGCCTACCTCGACGACGAGCCGGTCGGCTGGGCGGCGTTGCACCCTCGGCGCGACACGAGCTTCGCGCGCAATCGCCTCATCCCGCATGTCGACGACCTCGACGTGTGGTCGCTGTGGTGCTTCCGGGTCCGCCCGGGGCACCGCAAGCAGGGGGTCTCCCATGCGCTCATCGAGGGCGCGGTCGCCTATGCCCGCGAACGAGGCGCGCCCGCGATCGAGGGCTATCCGGTCGACAACGCGGGGGCGAAGGTGAATCTCACGATGGCGTACGTCGGGACCCGGCGGCTCTTCGAGGGCGCGGGGTTCAAGAAGGCGGCGGACACGGGTTCGGTCCTCGACGGCTTCCCTCGCGTGCTCATGCGGCTTGACCTCCGCGAGAAAGCGTGAACCGGGAGCCGACGCCTCCGCGTGTCCGAGGCCGAACGTAGACTCGAAGCATGGCATCCGACTCCTTCGTCCACCTGCACGTGCACAGCGAGTACTCGATGCTTGACGGGGCTGCGAAGATCAACGCGATGACGCAGGCGGCAGCCGATTACGGCATGCCGGCGATCGCGGTGACGGACCACGGGAACACCTTCGCGGCGTTCGAGTTCTACAACGCCGCCCGCAACGCCGGCATCAAGCCCATCGTCGGTCTCGAGGCCTACGTCACTCCGGGCACGCACCGGAGCGACAAGACCCGCGTGCAGTGGGGCTCGGCGGACCAGCGCAGCGACGACGTGTCGGGTTCGGGCGCGTACACCCACATGACCATGTGGAGCCAGAGCACGGAGGGCATGCACAACCTCTTCCGGCTGAGCTCGCTGTCGAGCATGGAGGGGTACTACTTCAAGCCGCGTATGGACCGCGAGCTGCTCCAGACGTACGGCAAGGGACTCATTGCCACGACGGGCTGCCCGTCCGGAGAGGTGCAGACCCGGCTGCGGCTCGGCCAGTACGACGCCGCCCGCGCGGCCGCAGCGGAGTTCCAGGACATCTTCGGCAAGGAGAACTACTTCGCCGAGATCATGGACCACGGCCTGTCGATCGAGCGCCGGGTCATGACGGATCTGCTGCGTCTCGCGAAAGACCTCGGCATCCCGCTCGTGGCCACCAACGACTCGCACTACACCCACCAGCACGAGGCCGACGCCCACGCGGCCCTGCTGTGCGTGCAGTCCGGCTCCACGCTCGACGACCCGAACCGCTTCAAGTTCGACGGCGACGGGTACTACATCAAGACCGCGGCCGAGATGCGGCAGCTCTTCCGGGACCACCCGGAGGCCTGCGACAACACGCTCCTGATCGCCGAGCGCTGCGAGGTGGAGTTCAACACGTCGGCGAACTACATGCCGCGGTTCCCGGTCCCTGAGGGCGAGACCGAGGACAGCTGGCTCATCAAGGAGGTCGAGAAGGGCCTGCACTACCGGTACCCGAACGGCATCCCGGACAAGGTGCGCAAGCAGGCCGAGTACGAGACCGGCATCATCCTGCAGATGGGCTTCCCCGGCTACTTCCTCGTCGTCGCCGACTTCATCAACTGGGCCAAGGACAACGGCATCCGGGTCGGTCCGGGGCGTGGCTCCGGTGCGGGTTCGATGGTCGCCTATGCAATGAAGATCACCGACCTCGACCCTCTCGAGCACGGTCTGATCTTCGAGCGCTTTCTCAACCCGGACCGCGTGTCGATGCCCGACTTCGACGTCGACTTCGACGACCGCCGCCGCGGCGAGGTCATCGAGTACGTGACCCGGAAGTACGGGTCCGAGCGGGTCGCACAGATCGTCACGTACGGCACGATCAAGTCCAAGCAGGCCCTCAAGGACGCCGGGCGTGTCCTCGGCTTCCCGTTCAGCATGGGGGAGCGGCTCACCAAGGCGATGCCCCCGGCCGTCATGGGGAAGGACATGCCCCTCGACGGCATGTTCGACTCCGCGCACCCGCGCTACAAGGAGGCCAGCGAGTTCCGGGCTCTCATCGAGACCGACCCCGAGGCGAAGACGGTCTTCGACCGCGCGCTCGGCCTCGAGGGGCTGAAGCGGCAGTGGGGCGTGCACGCCGCCGGCGTCATCATGTCGTCCGAGCCCCTGCTCGACATCATCCCGATCATGCGTCGCGAGCAGGACGGTCAGATCGTCACGCAGTTCGACTATCCGTCGTGCGAGTCCCTCGGTCTGATCAAGATGGACTTCCTGGGCCTCCGGAACCTCACGATCATCTCGGACGCGCTCGACAACATCCGCATGAACCGGGGCGAGGAACTCGATCTCGAGCACCTCGGTCTCGACGACCCCGCCGTCTACGAACTGCTGGCCCGCGGTGACACGCTCGGCGTCTTCCAGCTCGACAGTCCGCCGCTGCGCTCGCTCATGCGGCTCATGAAGCCCGACAACTTCGGTGACATCTCGGCCCTCATCGCGCTGTACCGTCCCGGGCCGATGGGAGCCAACTCCCACACCAACTACGCGCTGCGCAAGAACGGGCAGCAGGAGATCACCCCGATCCACCCCGAGCTGGCGGAGCCGCTCGCCGAGATCCTGGAGGAGTCCTACGGGCTCATCATCTACCAGGAGCAGGTCATGGCGATCGCGCAGAAGGTGGCCGGGTTCAGCCTCGGTCAGGCCGACATCCTGCGCCGAGCGATGGGAAAGAAGAAGAAGTCCGAGCTGGACAAGCAGTACGCCGGTTTCGCGGCGGGCATGACCGAGCGCGGGTTCGGGGAGGGAGCGGTCAAGGCCCTCTGGGACATCCTCCTGCCGTTCTCGGACTACGCCTTCAACAAAGCGCACTCCGCTGCCTACGGGCTCGTGTCGTACTGGACCGCCTACCTCAAGGCGCACTACCCGGCCGAGTACATGGCTGCCCTCCTCACGAGCGTCGGCGACTCGAAGGACAAGATGGCGCTCTACCTGAACGAGTGCCGCCGGATGGGGATCAAGGTGCTCCCGCCGGACGTCTCCGAGTCGATCAACTTCTTCGCGGCCGTCGGCGACGACATCCGCTTCGGTCTCGGGGCCGTCCGCAACGTCGGCACGAATGTCGTCGACGGCATCGTGCAGTCGCGCAAGGACGAGCGGTTCACCTCCTTCCATCACTTCCTCGACACGGTGCCGCTGCACGTCGCCAACAAGCGCACGGTGGAGTCGCTCATCAAGGCCGGCGCCTTCGACTCGATGGGGGACACCCGTCGGGCGCTCCTCGAGATCCACGAAGACGCCGTGGAGGCGGCTGTCGACAGGAAGCGCAATGAGGCGCAGGGCGCCATCGGCTTCGACTTCGACAGCCTCTATGACGGCATGGAGGAGGCGGCACCCGCGAAGGTTCCCCCGCGCCCGGAGTGGATCAAGAAGGACAAGCTCGCCTTCGAGCGCGAGATGCTCGGCCTCTACGTCTCGGATCACCCGCTCGCGGGTCTCGAGGTGCCGCTGGCCAAGCACGCCTCGATCTCGATCCACGACCTCAACAACTCCGAGGATCTGCAGGACGGCGATCAGGTCACCGTGGCGGGCCTCGTCACGAGCGTGCAGCACCGTGTGGCGAAGGCGAGCGGCAACCCCTACGGCATGATCACCGTCGAGGACTTCAACGGCGAGGTCACCGTGATGTTCATGGGAAAGACCTACCTCGAGTTCCAGCACACGCTGCAGCAGGATGCGATCCTCGCCGTGCGTGGGCGCGTCTCCCGCCGCGACGACGGCCTGAACCTGCATGCCCAGTCCGCCTTCGCCCCGGACGTCGGCTCCTTCGATGCGGCAGGGCCCCTGTCGCTCGTCCTCGCCGAGCAGCGCGCGACGGAACGGGTCATGACGGAGCTGGCCGAGGTGCTCCGACGGCACAGCGGCGACACCGAGGTGCTGCTCCGCGTGCACCGCGGAGGCACGGCGAAGGTGTTCGAGGTGCCCATGCCCGTGAAGGTGTCGGCCGACCTCTTCGGCGACCTCAAGTCCCTGCTCGGACCAACCTGTCTGGGGTGAGCGGGTAGGATCGGGAGCCGTCGAGAGCACCGGAAAGTCGTGGTGCGCCGATGAGGAAAGGACGACTATGAGCACGGATCTTCCCGAGCCGGATGCCGAGGCGGTGTTCAGCGACGAGGACGGCGTCCTCTACGACGACGAGGTCACGCCGGAGTACGGCATCCTCGGATTCACGCTGCGCGAGCTGTTGATCGTCGGAGTCTGGCTGGTCTCCTTCCTCGTGTCCTTCTTCCCGCTCAGCGGGGGGATCTCGCTCTGGGGCATCGGCATCCAGTGGATCCTGCCGATCGGCGTGCCGACGGTCGCCGTGTTCCTCCTCGTCCTCCGGCGGTTCTCGCCCGACGGCATCCGCCGCGTGGGGTCGCTCGGCATCGATCAGTTCGCCTCCGTGGCCTTCTCGGTCTCGGCGTGCGTGTGGGCCGGCAACCTGTGGCTCGCCCTCTCGGCCGTCATCTCCACCGGCAACTGGGGTCTGCCCTGGAACGCCGTCGTGCAGGTCATCGCCTCGACCGCGCTCGTCGTGCTCACCGTCTTCGCCCCGCTCATCCCGGGCCTCAAGGAGGACTTCCAGGGGCGGCTCGTCACGCTGGCGCACCGCAACGCGAACCCGGTCCGCCCTGTGATCCCTCGTCCGCGGCCCGAGGCGTCGTCGACCCCGTCCGCTGCCGTCACGGCCCCCGGGGAGCCCTACGACGTCCCTCCGACCCGAGCCGATGGCGACACCGTCGTCATCGCGAACGCCGAGGTCGAGCCGAGCGCGGCACCGACGGACGACCGCGCCGACGTGCCCGGTGCGTACACCGACACCGACACGGGCGACCGCGAAGCCGTCGCGAACGACGCTGACCGCGTCCCCCTGACCGCGCACGCCTCGGGCGGCGGCACCGGAACCGTTCCGGTGGCTCCGGAACCGGAGTACACGCCGTCCTACTCCCGCCGCTCCCGCGCGGAACAGCCGGAGATCGTCTCGGACACCGGCAGCATCGAATCACTCCTCGGCGCCAAAGCGCTCACGGAGGACGAGCTGGCTGCCGCCCAGGAGCCGGCGCCGGAAGCTGCGACCGCCGTGCAGCCCGTGCTCTCCGATCACCGCGATGCCGAGGCCCCCGCGCCGTGGGACAGCGCGCCCGTCCCACAGCCCTTCTGGATCCTTGCGCCGACGGAGCGCGACGTGCACGATGAGCGCGGCGAGCCGATCTTCCGTATCGGTCCGACGGCCTGGGCCCTCGTGATCGAGGATCGGGGCGGCGCGTTCGTGGTCCGTCATGACGACGGCCGCATCGGCTACCTCCACGACATCGCCGGCATCACGAAGGGCTGACATGCGCACGATCGATCTGCGGGGGCGCGAGCTCTCGCCCGCCGACATGCTCGCGGCCGTCCCGCGCGCGACTCAGGCGCGGGCCGAGGCTCTGGACACCGCCGCGCGTCTCGTCGACGATGTCCGGGAGCGCGGCGAGGAGGCCCTCCACGAGCAGGCGGAGCGCTTCGACCGCGTCACCGGCCACGCGGTGCGGGTGCCCGCGTCCCACCTCCAGGAAGCTTTGGAGGGACTGGCTCCGACCGTGCGCGCGGCCCTGGAGGAGGCGATCCGACGCGTGCGATCGGCGTCGGCCGCGCAGGTGCCGGCCCCGCAGGTCACGCGTTTCGGCGACGGCGCGACCATCACGCAGCGCTGGCAGCCGGTCTCCCGCGTCGGGGTCTACATCCCCGGCGGCAAGGCCGTCTACCCGTCGAGCGTCGTCATGAACGTCGTGCCCGCGCAGGTCGCCGGGGTGCAGCAGATCGCCCTCGCCTCGCCACCGCAGGCGGATGAGGACGGCCGCGTGCACCCGACCATCCTGGCTGCCGCCGCGCTGCTCGGGGTCTCCGAGGTCTACGCCATGGGCGGAGCCGGAGCCATCGGCGCCCTCGCCCACGGCGTCGTGAGTCTGGGACTCGATCCCGTCGACGTCGTGTCCGGACCGGGCAACAACTACGTCGCCTCCGCGAAGCGCGCCGTCGCGGGCGTGGTCGGCACCGACTCCGAAGCCGGGGCCACCGAGATCCTCGTCGTCGCGGACGCCACGTCCGACCCGCGGCTCATCGCCGCCGACCTCGTGAGCCAGGCCGAGCACGACGAGCAGGCCTCTGCCGTCCTCGTGACGGACTCCGTGGAGATCGCGGAGCAGGTCAGGGGAGAGGTCGAACGGCAGGCGGGGCGCACGCGGCACAGCGAGCGCGTCGCGGCCGCACTGTCCGGGCCGCAGTCGGCGATCGTGCTCGTGGACGACCGGGCGATGGCTGTCGCGTTCAGCAACGCCTACGCCCCGGAGCACCTGGAACTGCACCTCGCGGATGCGGAGGAGGCGGCAGCCGCCTTCACGAGCGCCGGTGCCGTCTTCGTCGGCGATCAGACCCCGGTCAGCCTCGGCGACTACATGGCCGGCAGCAACCACGTCCTGCCCACCGGAGGGCAGGCCCGCTACGCCCCGGGCCTGGGCGCCTACACGTTCCTCCGCCCGCAGCAGGTCGTCTCGTACGACCGTGCCGCTCTGGCCGCGGTCCGGGAGGGCGTGGTCGCATTGGCCGACACCGAGGTGCTCCCCGCCCACGGCGAGGCGATCGAGGCCCGTTTCACCGCGTAGGATCTGTCAGATGCACTGCCCCTTCTGCCGTCACCCCGATTCGCGCGTCATCGACTCGCGCACCAGCGACGACGGTCTCTCCATCCGTCGGCGTCGTCAGTGTCCGGAATGCGGAGGACGGTTCTCGACGACGGAGACCGCGAGCCTGAACGTCATCAAGCGCTCGGGCGTCATGGAGCCCTTCAGCAGGGAGAAGGTCATCTCCGGTGTCCGGAAGGCCTGTCAGGGGCGACCCGTGACGGAAGCGGACCTCGCGATCCTCGCTCAGCGCGTCGAGGAGGCAGTCCGGCAGACGGGGGTCTCCCAGCTCGACACGAACGAGATCGGCCTCGCCATCCTCGGCCCGCTGCGTGAGCTCGACGAGGTCGCCTTCCTCCGCTTCGCGAGCGTCTACCAGGCGTTCGACTCGCTCGAGGACTTCGAGTCCGCGATCAGCGACCTCCGGGCCGACCACGCGAAGGCGGAGGCGGCGGACCGGTAATCTGGCAGGGATGTATCCGCTGCTCTTCCGCGCCGTCCTCTCGCGCTTCGACCCCGAGTTCGCCCACCACGCCGGCATGGCGGTGATCCGCGTCCTCGGTGTGCCGCCGTTCTCGTGGGGCACCCGCGCGATGACCCGGCCGGACCCCTCGCTGCGGGTCGAGGCTCTCGGGCTCACGTTCCCGTCGCCGTTCGGCGTCGCCGCAGGGTTCGACAAGAACGCCGTCGGGGTTCGCGGTCTCGCGGCGCTCGGCTTCGGCCACGTCGAAGTCGGCACGATCACGGCTGTCCCGCAGGAGGGCAACCCGAAGCCGCGCCTGTTCCGGCTGGTCGGGGACCGGGCGGTCATCAACCGCATGGGCTTCAACAACCGGGGCGCTGACGCCGCGGCCCGCCGCCTCGCCCGACTGCGCCGCGGCGCGCCGGACACGGTGATCGGCGTGAACATCGGCAAGAGCCGGGTGGTGGACGTCGAGGACGCCGTCGCCGACTACGTCGCCTCCGCCACCAGACTCGCTCCGCTCGCCGACTATCTCGCGGTCAACGTCTCGTCGCCGAACACTCCGGGGCTGCGGGGCCTGCAGGCGGTCGAGACCCTGGCTCCCCTGCTACGCGCTGTCCGTGACGCGGCCGGGTCCACCCCGCTGCTCGTGAAGATCGCCCCCGATCTGCCGGATGACGAGATCACCGCGATCGCGCGGCTCGCCGTCGAGGAAGGGCTCGCGGGCATCATCGCCCACAACACGACGATCAGCCGTGACGGCCTGCGGACCGATGCGGCCGTCGTCGAAGCGGCGGGCGCCGGGGGGCTCTCCGGCGCTCCGCTCAAGCAGCGGTCGCTGGAGGTGCTCCGGGTCGTCCGTGCGGCGGTGCCGGAGGACTTCTGCGTGATCGCGGTGGGCGGTGTGGAGACCGCCGCCGATGTGCAGGAGCGTCTGGATGCCGGGGCCACCCTGGTCCAGGGCTACACGGCGTTCCTCTACCGCGGCCCGTTCTGGGGCCGCGAGATCAACCGAGGACTGGTCAGTCGGGGTACTGCCCGCGCTTGACCTGCGGCTTGGGCAGGCGCATGAAGCGCATCTGCAGAGCCCGCATGCCGGCGTACCAGCCGAGGCCCTTCTCGACGCGGTCCTTGCCGAACTTCGCGGCCGCCTTGCGCTTGACCCGCATGCCGAGGAGGATCATGCCGCCGATCGCGATCACGATGTACGCCATCATGAACAGGTACGCGTAGAACGAGATCATCATGTTGGTCGGCAGCAGCGAGGCCAGGATCACGAGGACCATGACGCCCATGACGAACTCGGCGGGGTGCCAGCCGGCATCGACGTAGTCGCGCACCCACCGACGCTGCGGGCCCTTGTCGCGCGCGGGGAGGTACTTCTCCTCACCGGCGGCCATGCCGGCCTGTGCCTTCGCGCGGCGCTCGTTGAGCTCGGCGCGGGCCGCGGCCTTGGCCTCCTTCGTGTTCGCCACGAGGGGGCGGCGGCGGGCGGCCTCCTGCTCGGCGCGGGTCGGCGTCGCGCGTCCCTTGCCGACGGCAGGCGTCTGGGGGGCGTCGTCGTTCGTCGAAGGGGAGGCGGGGGTAGTGGCCACGAGGTTCCTCGGTTCGCTGGGGTGGGTCGCCTTAAGATTACTCGCATGACCTCACCTGCACTTCCCAGCGAGTCCGACGCCGCCGTCCTCGAAGCAGTCGCCACCGGCATCCCGTCCGCGCTGTCGGACCTCGGGAACCTCGTGCGCATTCCCGGCATGGCCTGGCCGGCCTTCGATCAGACGCAGCTCGAGCGTAGCGCCGACGCCGTCGCCACACTCGCGCGCGGCACCGGCGTCTTCGACGAGGTGAGGGTGCTCCGTGCCGACATCCCCGGCACCGACGAGCAGGGTCAGCCGGCCGTCCTCGCGACGCGCGCGGCGCGGAACGGGAAGCCGACGATCCTCCTCTACGCCCACCACGACGTGCAGCCTCCGGGGGACGACGCCCTGTGGGAGACGCCGCCGTTCGAGCCGACGGTGCGTGACGGCCGTCTGTACGGACGCGGCGCCGCGGACGACAAGGCCGGCATCATGGCCCACATCGGCGCGATCCGCGCGGTCGCCGACGTGCTCGGCGACGACCTCGACCTCGGGATCGCGATGTTCGTCGAGGGGGAGGAGGAGTACGGTTCGCGGTCCTTCGCGCAGTTCCTCTCCGACAACAAGGACGCCCTCCGCGCCGATGCGATCGTCGTCGCGGACTCGGGCAACTGGGATTCGGTCACGCCGGGCCTGACCGTCTCCCTCCGTGGCAACGCCCGCTTCACCCTGAAGGTGCGCACGCTCGACCACGCGTCGCACTCCGGGATGTTCGGCGGCGCGGTGCCCGACGCGATGATGGCGACCGTGCGTCTCCTCGCCACGTTGTGGAACGAGGACGGCTCCGTCGCGGTCGACGGCATGACCGCTCGGGACGCCGAGACACCTGAGTACACCGAGGAGACGCTGCGCGACGAGGCCGGGCTCCTCCCGGGAACGACGCCCATCGGTGACGGCACGATCCTCAGTCGCATCTGGAACAAGCCCTCCGTCACCGTGATCGGCATCGATGCGACGAGCGTCGCGGCGGCGTCGAACACGCTGCTCCCGGAGGTGACCGTGGTCATCAGCGCCCGTGTCGCCCCCGGGCAGTCCGGCCAGGAGGCCTATGAGGCTCTCGAGCGGCACCTCCGCGCCCACGCCCCGTTCGGGGCCGAGCTGACCTTCTCGGACGTCGACCTCGGCAACCCTTTCCTCGTGGACACGAGCGGGTGGGCGGTCACCCTCACCCGCGACGCGATGCGCGACGGGTACGGCGTCGCTCCGGTGGACCTGGGCGTCGGCGGGTCGATCCCGTTCATCGCCGACCTCGTGCGCGAGTTCCCGGAGGCGCAGATCCTCGTGACGGGCGTGGAGGATCCGCACTCCCGGGCGCACAGCCCCAACGAGTCTCTGCACCTGGACACCTTCCGGCACGCCGTGGCGACCGAGGCCCTGCTCCTGGCCCGCATGAACGCGCGGGAGATCTGAGCCTTCCCACCGCACCGGCGGTAGAATCGTCGAAGAGCACGTACCCGGCCCCGTCACGAGGAGCGACATGAGCGACACCACCCTGTCCGCAGAGACCACCCGCGCACACGGCGTCAAGCTGACGGACGCCGCCGCCACGAAGGTGAAGAACCTTCTCGAGCAGGAGGGCCGCGACGACCTCCGTCTGCGCGTCGCCGTGCAGCCGGGCGGCTGCTCGGGCCTGATCTACCAGCTCTACTTCGACGAGCGCTACCTCGAAGGCGACGAGACCGTCGACTTCGACGGTGTCGAGGTCATCGTCGACAACATGAGCGTTCCCTACCTCGACGGCGCCTCGATCGACTTCAAGGACACCATCTCGGAGCAGGGCTTCACCATCGACAACCCGAACGCGGCGGGCAGCTGCGCCTGCGGCGACAGCTTCCACTGACCTGTTCTTCCCGGAACGGCCGCCGTCACGTCCTGTGACGGCGGCCGTTCCGCTTCACAACCTGCATGGTTGGCATGAATCAGGTGTGAGGTTGCTCTAGACTTGGACATGCCTTGTCCGCGATCTGAAAGGTGCATCGTGCCCTCGAAACGCCGCCTTCGTTGGGCCGCACTCCCTGTGGGAGTTGTGGCAGCTGTGGCTCTGGCGGGATGTACTCCCACCGAGCTGAACGGCTTTCTTCCGGGCTTCGTGGATGGTGGTCCGGCAGCAACCAACCAGACGGAGCGCGTGTCGTCCCTCTGGGTGAACTCCTGGATCGTGCTCCTCGCGGTCGGTGTCGTCACCTGGAGCCTGATGGCCTGGGCTGCGATCGCGTACCGCCGCCGCAAGGGCCAGACCGGTCTCCCGGTGCAGATGCGCTACAACATGCCGATCGAGATCTTCTACACGATCGTGCCGCTCATCCTCGTGCTGGGCATGTTCTTCTTCACGGCTCGCGACCAGACCGAGATCGAGACGAAGTGGGACGACCCCGACGTCGAGATCACCGCGATCGCCAAGCAGTGGGCGTGGGACTTCCAGTACAACGGCGAGACCGAGGAAGACACCGTGTGGACCATGGGCATCCAGGCCCAGCCCGACGCGGAAGGCAACATCGACCAGGCGGAGCTGCCGACCCTGGTGCTGCCGGTCGACCAGAAGGTCACCATCAACCTGCAGTCGCGCGACGTCATCCACTCCTTCTGGATCATCGACTTCCTCTACAAGAAGGACATGTTCATCGGGAAGGACAACTCCTGGTCCTTCATCCCCACCCGTGAGGGCGAGTACGCCGGCAAGTGCGCCGAGCTCTGCGGCGAGTACCACTCGATGATGCTCTTCAACGTGAAGGTCGTCTCGCAGGACGAGTACGCCGCCTACCTCGAGACCCTCGAGGAAGAGGGCAACACCGGGGACATCACCGACGCGTACGACCGTCTCTCGAACCTCCCCGGCACTTCCGGGAAGACCGACACCGAGGAAGGAGAGGAGTAAGCCATGTCGACCACTGAAGCTCCTCGCACCGACGAGGCACCTCGCTCCCGTCCCACCACCCTGCCCGCGCGCCAGGCCGCTCTGATGAGCTCCTCCCGCGTCGAGCAGAAGGGCAACATCGTCGTCAAGTGGATCACCTCCACGGACCACAAGACGATCGGGTACATGTACCTCATCGCCTCGGTGATGTTCTTCCTCCTGGGTGGCGTGATGGCGCTGGTGATCCGTGCCGAGCTGTTCGCTCCGGGGATGCAGATCGTCCCGACGAAGGAGCAGTACAACCAGCTGTTCACGATGCACGGCACGATCATGCTGCTGATGTTCGCGACGCCGCTGTTCGCCGGCTTCGCTAATGCGATCCTGCCGCTGCAGATCGGTGCTCCGGACGTCGCCTTCCCGCGTCTGAACGCCTTCGCCTTCTGGCTGTTCCTGTTCGGGTCGACCATCGCGGTCGCCGGCTTCCTCACCCCGCAGGGTGCGGCCTCGTTCGGCTGGTTCGCGTATCAGCCCCTGGCCAACGCGTCGTTCTCGCCAGGAGCGGGCGGCAACCTCTGGATGCTCGGTCTCGGCATCTCGGGCTTCGGCACCATCCTCGGCGCGGTGAACTTCATCACGACGATCATCACGATGCGTGCTCCCGGCATGACGATGTGGCGGATGCCGATCTTCAGCTGGAACACGCTCATCACCAGCCTGCTGATTCTGATGGCCTTCCCGGTCCTGGCCGCGGCGATCTTTGCCGCCGCCGCCGACCGCGTGCTCGGTGCGCACATCTACGACCCGGCCAACGGCGGTGTCCTGCTCTGGCAGCACCTCTTCTGGTTCTTCGGCCACCCCGAGGTCTACATCATCGCGCTGCCGTTCTTCGGCATCGTCTCGGAGATCTTCCCGGTGTTCAGCCGGAAGCCGATCTTCGGGTACAAGACCCTGGTCTACGCGACGATCGCGATCGCGGCCCTGTCCGTCGCCGTGTGGGCGCACCACATGTACGTCACCGGCTCGGTGCTGCTGCCGTTCTTCGCCCTGATGACGATGCTCATCGCGGTGCCGACGGGTGTGAAGATCTTCAACTGGATCGGAACGCTCTGGCGCGGCTCGGTGACGTTCGAGACCCCGATGGTGTTCTCGCTCGGCTTCCTCGTGTCGTTCGTCTTCGGTGGTCTCACCGGTGTGATCCTCGCGGCCCCGCCGCTGGACTTCCACCTCAGCGACAGCTACTTCGTCGTGGCGCACTTCCACTACGTGGTGTTCGGTACGGTCGTGTTCGCGATGTTCGCCGGCTTCTACTTCTG